>MFSU01000034.1:0-1445 GCA_001785115.1 Candidatus Muproteobacteria bacterium RBG_16_65_34 | reverse complement strand
AGCACAAACATCGCCCAGATTCTGCCGTTGCTCTCGCTCGCGCCCGAGGATCTGGCGGATATCCAGAATGGTATCGCGGCCGGGAAAGAAGTCACCGTCTCGCAGACCGAGGTGCAGGTTGACAGTTACCGCGGTGTGGGACTACTCATTCTCGATCCTGCCAAGGGAGACGGGCTTTATTTGATCAGTGGGGGATTGGCGGGTGGCTCAGTTACTAAGGAGGCAATAGCTGAGTGGAAGAAAGAAACATATAACAAGCGTTTTGTTATCGTCTTGAAGCGTGCATTGGTGATGGTTTTTGCGTCATCGTTAATTGGTACGCCGTACGGCTTTGGTTGCAAAGATCCGTTAAACCCATTCCCGATTACAGCGCCTGATGGCAAGAAGTATTGTGCCGATCCAGATGACCCAAACAAGGGCAAATTCGGCATAGATTGCTCCGGGCTGGTTCAGTTTGCCTATCACTTAGCTGGTTTTCCGTACTTCACTGGCAGAATTGCCGCTGAACAATACGAGGTAGCGGGCCAGTTTGGGTGTTACCCAGCGGCCAACCGCGTTAACTCATCTGATTTGATCTTTTTCGATAGGACGTATGACCGAGTAGAGCCAAAAGGGCCTGGACCAGAGGATACGTTGACCCATGTTGGAATTGCTCTCCGGTCAGATCTGTGGATCGGGGCGGAAGACAAGATCGTAGGTATGTACACATTTCGCCCGGATCTGCCACAGGACAAGCTGCACGGATATGCAAGCGTATTTTCCGACAGCTGCGCTCCTTAAGAGGTGTGTCATGTTCGATAATTTCAGAATGGAATCTGCCACTTTTGGCGCGGCTCTGTTACTGATTGTTCTTTTTCTAACGACATCAGAGGCCGGAACAACTGGAGCCCCTGCGCACGACACAGCACCATTGGATGTGCTTCAGGAGTACCTAAAACTGGAAGCAGATGGCACATGGCTGACTCCTGAGGGAAAAGAGAAGGTACGTCGGTTATCGGCCGCACCAATGTCGCTGAATAGAGAGATTGTTACACATGTGATTGCGTCATACTCAATTGTTGGCTCGCGGGAGATAGGTGGAGAAATCGTTGCAACAGTGCTGTATGACAGTATTGGTTCCATTGAGGATTTCTCAAACTTCAGCAAAAGTCGGGAGAGGCTTACAGTCCCCGTAACACTCAGCCGATTCGACCGCACATGGAAGGTAGTGACTGAACTCCCGCCCTTCATGTCATGGCGAGCAGTTGTATCGCAGCGAGGACCGCGATGGAAAGACACAATCAAGGCTGCGATGGACGCCGCATACGAGGCGGCGCGATTGCCACCAGACAAAGTAGCGCAAGCGAAGTCGCTTGTAACACAGTTTTGTGAGTCAGACGCCAAGGGTAACCGTGTTATCACTCCTAAGGGGAGCGAGATGACGTCTGTGACTCCAACGCTACGCA
>MFSU01000033.1 GCA_001785115.1 Candidatus Muproteobacteria bacterium RBG_16_65_34 | reverse complement strand
CGTCGAGCCTGCTGCGCGCGGCGTCGGCCGTCGTGTCCGCGCCGCCCGCGGCAGCCCCGAACAGGGTGTCGATCTTTGCCTTCGCGGCCGCGCCCTTCGCGCCGGGACGCGCCCCATGGGCGTTGGGCCGCGGCTTGAACCAGTCACAGAAATTCGCGCCTTCCTTGTCGCGCACTTCCTCGGCCCGATCCTCGCGGCACTTCGTGGCGAGACGCGGATCGTAGAACTCGCACAGGCGGCAGGCGTGCTGGTACGCCCGACACCTGGGGCACTCCGCGAGCCGGCTCAGGGGCAAGGGCAGCTCGGCGAGCGCGGCGCCGCACTTCCAGCACTCGAACCCGCCCGCCAGCACGATCACTCCCGCGTCCCTCGGTCTAGGCCCGGCCGGCGTTGAAATCGGCGGGCGAGTGAAAATATTCGCTCTCCGCGGCGAGCTGCTCCATAAGCTGCCGCAGCTCCTTCAGTCGCCCCTCGGCGGTACCGATCGAGGCGCAGTCCTCGCAGCGCGGATCGCCGCAGGGCTGGCGCGAGTAGAGCCAGTACTGGATCGCGCCCGCGAGCAACCCGTCGGCCACATCCCACAGATCCGCCTCCCGCTCGTCTTCGGCCAGGCGGTTGCCGAGATCGACTGCGCGGGCGAAGGCCTCGTCGAATATCTGCTCTGATTCTTTCATGGCTCAACCCATCCTTCCGGCTCAGTGACTTCCGGAGTGGAATCTTACCAGAAGCCGAACGGTCGTCGGCATCCGACGACAAAAACTCATTGGACGATATACTACCGCCTCGTGAGCGCGGACCAAAAACCATCTGCCGGGAGCAGGCGACCACTGGCGCCGCTGCGCGTGTTATTCCCGGTGGCCGCGGCCTTCGCCGCGCTCGCCGTGCCGCTGTGGCTCGCATGGCCCACGCTCCCGGCCCGCGTCAGCGCGCCCGCTTGGCACGGCCACGAGATGCTCTTCGGTTATACGCTCGCGGTCGCCGCCGGCTTTCTGGTCACGCGCGCGGCGCGCGCCGCACCCTGGATTCTGCTCGCTACCTGGGCGGCGGGGCGCGCGGCGGCGCTCTTTGCGGATCGGCCGCTTGCGCTCTTGCTCGGCCTCTCCTTCCCCGCGGTGTTGTTCGCCTTTGCCGCGCCGCCGCTGCTGCGCGGCGCCAAGCGCTGGGAGAACCGGATCGTACCCGCCGTGGTCGCGGGATTATTCGCCGCCGATGCGACGTGGTGGATCGGCGCGCTTCGGCTCGACGCGGATGTGCAGCTGCGGGCGCTGCTCGCCGGTGTCGATCTGTTCGCGTTGCTGATGCTGATCGTCGGCGGGCGCGCGCTGCCGGCCGCGGTCGGCGGTTACCTCGAGCGTCAGGGCATCCCGCGCCGCGATCGCATCCGCCGCGGCTACGAGTTGCCGCTCGCCGCGCTCATCGGCGGCGCCGGCCTGCTGGATGGGTTCGGGTTCGGCTTCGGCGCGGGCCTCCTGTGCAGCGCCGCCGCGGTGGTCACGGCTGCGCGCGTCATCCCGTGGCAACTCCATCGAACCCTCGCACGCCCGGAGCTCTGGGCGCTTGCGCTCGGTTACGTCTGGCTCGTGCCGGGGTTGCTGCTCAAAGGCATCGCTCAGATCTCCGGTATCGTGCCCGTGACCCACGTCCTGCACGGCATCACCGTCGGCGCCCTCGGGACACTCACGCTCGTCATGATGGCGCGCACCATCGTGCTGCAGGCGCGCCGGCCGCTCGATCGCTTCCGCGATATCGCCGCCGGCGCGCTTATGATAACCGCCGCCGCGCTGCTGCGGCTGACGGCGCCGCTCGTGCCGACGAAACCGGAGCCCCTGCTCTGGCTCGCCGCGGCGATGTGGTCGGCCGCCTTTTTACTGCTGTTCCTGCGTATTGTGCGCACCCCGCGGCGCTGACGCGTTATGGAAAAGATCGTCATCCTCGTCTACCCGCCGCCCGGCGGCGCGCCGGAGCCGCGCGCGTACGAAGGCAAGTTCCTGCAGCTCGTCCTGCGCGATACGGAATATCTCGTGTTCGCACCGCGCGTGCTGCACCGCTTCCACAACCAGATTCTCGCCGGCTTCCTGGCGGAGCGCGACATTACCTCCCGCTGGATCGGCGAGCAGACGCTGGAGGTGAACGCGCCGGATCTTGCCGTGATCGGCGGCGGCCGGTTTCGCGTCAATAACGATACCGGGACTCTGGAACTCTGGGACAACTCCCAGGCCTACGGGAGATTCGAGGAGCGCGGCCTGCCCGGGAAGATTGCCGCGGCCGGACATCGCTGGGGCCGTTATCGCGTCAAAATCGACTGACACCCGCGGATTTCTCCACGCGCGGCCCCGGGGCCGCTGCGGTCGGCCTGCTTTTTGATTCCCGTCAATATCGCTCGAAGGGGAATCTGATATATGGAAAATCGTTATCCCGAGGAATGCACCGGTCAACCGACCGCCACGAAAAGGAGGCAGCCATGCAAATCGCAGAAATCATGACTTCGAAGATCGAATGGGTCAGCCCCGACACGACCCTGCAAGAAGCCGCGCGCAAAATGCGCGACCTCGACATCGGCTCGCTCACGGTGATGGAGGACGGCGAGCTGGTCGGGATGATCACCGACCGTGACATCTGCTGCCGCGGTGTCGCCGACGGGCAGAACCCGGCCAAGACGAAGGTGCGCGATATCATGTCCCAGGACGTCACCACCTGCTTCAGCGACCAGGACATCACCGATGCCGCGCACCTCATGGAGGGCAAGCATATCCGCCGTCTGGCGGTGCTGAACCGCGAACGGAAAACCGTCGGGTTCCTCTCGGTGGACGATCTGGCGTGCTACTCGCACGATCTCGCCGGCGAGGTGCTTGAGGCGTCCGCAACTGCTCACTGAGCGCGGCAACCGTCGTTCGATGCGGCGGCGTGGCCGGCGCCGCTGCCGACGCGGTTGCGCCGGGGCGTCCGCAGATCGCGCCCGTGCGGTGCCGCGAAAGCCGCTGCGTCAAAATAGGACCCCACGGGAGGGCGCGATCGCGAGGTCTGCCCGATCGGGGCCGCGGCACGCTACATGCCCCGACGCGCCTGCTTCACGAGCCGCACGATCTCCGCGACCACCGCGTGCTGATACTTCTTGATGCGGGTGTGCGCGTCGACCGTGCGCTCGTGGCGCGCCAACTGGCGGTGATGGATCGCGGCCCACTGCTTGTCCGTCTTTTTGCGCTCGCCGGCCATGACCTCTTTGCCCAGAGCCAGCTCGTGGGCGCGCAGGCGCTGCCCTTCCTCCCACAGCGCGTCGGCATGGACCTCCAGCCCATCGAGCGAATCCCGCAGCATGTCCTCGACCTCCCTGAGATCGGCCAGCGCCGTTCGCAGTTCCTTTTTCCACTCGTTGATGTCGATCAGCCAAGCTTCGTGATCGCTCTGCCACGCGCGGTGCTGCGCATGCAGCTTCTGCTGGATCGTTCTGCTCATCGCACCCTCCGTATCAGGTCAGGCGCGCGACGCGAGCGCCAACACACCGTCGCCGCCAGCCGCCAACATACGGGAAAAGCCGGCACCGTAATTTGACGAAGGACAAATCCGCCCCCGAGCTATCGCCTTGGACCGGAGCCCCGTCCGCGGCTTCGAGCTCAGGCCACCGGGTTTTCAAGCGTCCCGATGGGCTCGATGGTGACGGCGACGACGTCGCCGTGCTTGAGGAACTTCGGGGGCTTGAAGCCGACCCCGACGCCGGCGCAGGTGCCGGTGGCGATGACATCGCCCGGCTCGAGCGTCATGGTGCGCGCGAGCGTCTCGATCAGCGTCGGGATATCGAAGATGAGGTCCGCGACGGCGGCGTCCTGGCGCAGCTCGCCATTCACGCGCGTTTGCAACCGCAGCCCGCCGACCTCGGGCACCTCGTCCGCGGTCACGATCGCCGGCCCCATCGGGCAGAAGCCGTCGATGCTCTTGCCGAGGAACCACTGCTTGTGGCGGCTCTGGAGCGCGCGCGCCGACACGTCGTTCACGATCGTGTAGCCGTAGACGTGGCGCATCGCGTCGGCGCGCGCGATGCCGCGGCCGCCCGCGCCGATGACCACCGCGAGCTCGCCCTCGTAGTCGGTGGACTGCGTGGGATCGAGCCACGCCGGGATCGGCTCGCCGGTCCCGATCACCGTCGACGGCGCCTTGGTAAAAACGATCGGCACCTCCGGCACCGCATCGTTTTCCGCGGCCGTGCCGAAGCCGCTCGAGTCGAACTCGCGCGCGTGCGCGCGGTAATTCTTGCCGGCGCAGAAGATGTTGCGCGCCGGCCGTGGGATCGGCGCCAGCAGCTTGACGCGCGCCACCGGCAGGCGGTGGGCGCCGCTCGCCACGGCACGCCGGGCCTCGGTCAGCCCCGCCGCGCCCAGCACGATGAATGTCCGCATCTCCTGCGGCAACCCCGGCGCCGCCCGGGCGAGATCCACGATCTCGGCGCGGGCGCGGTCGAGGACACCGATGCGTGTCCGGCCGTCTTCGGAGAATGTGACGAGGAGCATAGTCCCTGAATGTTAAGCCCGGGCGCGCACCGAAACAATTCGACGCGGTTTCGCGAGACGGAAATACGCCGTCCCCGCGGGCGCGCGTTCTGCCGCGGCGCGCGGCGCCGCTCGGTTACCGAACAGCGGGATACGGTCGGTGTATGGTCCGCGCCTCGCGGCGGCCCGGCCCCGTTGCCTGTGCGCCCTGGCGGGCGCACTAAAAAAAAGACCCCGCCGGATGGGCGGGGTCTTCGTCTCAAACCTGCTTGCGCAGTGCTTGACGCCTAGTCCGGCTGGACGTTCGCTGCCGACGGACCCTTCGGGCCCTGCTGCAACTCGAACTTGACCTTCTGACCCTCGGCCAGGCTCTTGAAGCCGCTACCCTGAATGGCGGAGTGATGTACGAATACATCCTTGCTGCCATCGGACGGGGTGATGAAGCCGAAACCTTTGGCGTCGTTGAACCACTTCACTGTTCCTGTAATCACTGAAATACCTCTGCTTGGTTGAATTGCGATGGTTTGCAGTTCATTCTTGAATAGCGAATTGCTGGAGTAACTACCGAAGAAACTGGAGAGGCCTCCGAACTGACTACAAGAAGTGCACTGCAACGCAGTCACTATACACAAACCTTTTCCAAAAGCCACAATTATTTTCGGTCGCGGGTCACCGAGGAAGTACGGTGACCGCCCAGCCTTGATGACCCGGGCGTCTCACATTTATATAAGGTATCGGCACCCGAACCCCGGCGCTCTTGGCGTCTTGAACCGCCGTTTCCGGGTCTAACGATAAGGAAACCTCTAAGAATGCATTCGCATAAGATTATTTGCCGCAAAGACGGTCGCTCCTGCGCCTGTCATAAAGCAGGACGAACGAGCGAAGCGAGTAGGGCTACAGGTTCGCGCCCGCGACATTCGTGCGTCCTGCACAGCACAAAGGACGCAGAGAAAATCTCGTGGTTTTTCAGCAAAAAGATGACTTGACGATCTTTGCGGCGAGATGTCTCTGTGTTGAATTTCGGGTCTTCGTGAACTCGTGTGGGCGATTTAACGTCACCGGCTGCGTGGCACCGGTTGCGCTTGCTTGTCAGGTTTAGGTCGAATCGCCTTTCGGCGATGATCTGAAAAGCTACTTGTGGGTGGCTGACCCACGGCAGGTGTCTTTCTTTTGCCCGGCCAAAAGAAAGTC
>MFSU01000032.1 GCA_001785115.1 Candidatus Muproteobacteria bacterium RBG_16_65_34 | reverse complement strand
TTTCTTCTTTTTGTGCGCGGTCAGGTGGGTTTCGTATGGCGCGCTGCCGGAGAGATAGCGGGTGGACGGCCCGGCGACCACCGACGGGTTGAAGGCGGGGTGTGGTATCAAGCAGCGCCGCGCTCGGCTGAGGCCGGTTGCAAGCGTTACTCCTCGGCAAGAATGCGGCGGATCTGAACCGCCGTGACGTCGCCCTGGACGGACTTGGAGTAAATCGTAACGAGGATAATTCGGTCCCGCTGAGCGAGATAGTAGATCAGGCGATAGCCCCCGCGCTTGCCCCGCTGTGCGTCGCTATTGCGAACACGAACTTTGAAGAGCGTCTCGCCGATGCCGGGGATTTGAGCGCCGACGATCCGTCCCGCCTGAAGTTCGGCGAGGACGGGGTCTATGTCGCTGCGGATACGGCGGTAGCGTTTTGCGAGGTGGCGAAGATTGCGTTTGAACTCCGCGGTATAGCGAATCTCCATTTCCGCAGCGATTACCGGGGATCGATTCCGTCCCAAAGGGTGGAGACGGGGTAGGTTGTGCCCCCCCGCGCTTCCTTCCAGCCGCGTCGAACGCTCTCTTTGGCACGAGGCAGTGTCACGCTCTCACGGTAGGAACGCACAATGCGCAGTAACATCGGGAGATATTCCGGCGGCGTGTGCGCAATCTCGTCAGTCAGCTCTTTGGCGCACGTCGAACGTTTCGCTGATGATTTCATGACACACCTCCGCATTAAAGTGATTTTAATGGTATACGCCCTCGGTCGGGATCACAAGAACGTTCAGCGGTGTCGGCGCGACGCGCACGGACAGGTATTTTGGCGGCAATCCACCAAGATCAGTGTCCATATCGAGCCGGCCTTCGGCACGAAAGAAATCGGCAGCCCCAAGAATCCGATGAAGACCCCCGATCGCGGGCTGATCTCGTATTGAGAGGACTTCACTCCGGGCGGGGATGCCGATTCCTTCACCCTGTTGCTCCCCGAGGGCGTGGCCCTTACCCAGCACGTCGTCTATCTCGAGCGCATCGCCCAGCCACGGGACTCTGGTGGAGTGACCTCCGCGGCCACCAACGGCACCAGCGGCCCCAACGCCGGCCGCGCCCCGCAATACGTCACGAGCGCGGGCCGCGCCAAGGAATTTTTTGCATTAATCCTGCGAATCCTGAAAAATCCCGTTAATCCTGTCCATCTAAAAAGCATGACTCTGCCCGAAGCCCTCTACACCGGCGCGCAAGTGCGCGAGCTCGACCGCCGCGCGATCGAGGCGCACGGCATTCCCGGTTCCGAGCTGATGGAGCGCGCCGGGGCGGCGGCGTTCGCGGCACTGCGTACCCGCTTCCCGCGCGCCCGCGCGATCGGCGTCGTCTGCGGTCCCGGCAACAACGGCGGCGACGGTTATGTGCTCGCGCGGCTTGCCCGGGAAGCGGGGCTTGCGGTTTTCGTCATGCGCGTGGGCGCGGCGCGCACCGGGGGCGATGCCGCGCGGGCGCGCCAAAAGTGCGAGGCCGCGGGGGTCGCGGTCGGCGATTTCGCACTGGGGCTCCTGGTCGCCTGCGATGTGGTGGTCGACGCGCTCTTCGGCACGGGCTTAAGCCGGGAGGTCGAAGCAGAAGGCCGCGCCGCGATCGAGGCGATGAACGTATCGGGCCGGCCGGTGCTCGCGCTCGACATTCCCTCCGGGCTCCAGGCCGACAGCGGGCGCGTGCTGGGTGCGGCGGTGCGTGCGCACGCGACCGTGACCTTCATCGGGCTCAAGGCGGGGCTTTTCACCGGCGAAGGACGCACACACGCCGGGGAGATTCTGTTCGATTCCCTCGGCGTGCCGGCGGAGGTCTATTCGGCGCTTACGCCGCAGGCGTACCGCCTGACGGAAACGGGGCTGCGCGGGCTCCTGCCGCGGCGCGCGCGCACCGCGCACAAGGGCGAGGCGGGGTTCGTCCTGGTCGTGGGCGGGGATCGCGGAATGCCGGGCGCGGCGCAGCTTGCGGGCCGGGGGGCGCTGCGCGCCGGGGCGGGACTTGCGATCCTGGCGACGCATCCGGTCCATGCCGCCGCCGTCAACGCCGCGTGTCCCGAGCTCATCGCGCACGGGGTGCGGACCGAGAAGGATCTGCGCGGTTTGCTCGCCCGGGCGACGGTCATTGGCCTGGGTCCGGGACTAGGACAAAGCGGCTGGGGGCGGACGTTGTTCCGCGCCGCGCTCAAGGCCGCAAGACCGCTTGTGGTAGATGCGGACGGGTTGAATTGGCTCGCCACCAAGCCTTCCCGGCGCGACGACTGGATTCTTACGCCGCATCCGGGTGAAGCCGCGCGGTTACTTAAAATGACCGCGGCCGGGATTCAGACCGACCGCTTCGCCGCCGCGCGCGCAATTGCTAAACGCTACGGCGGCGTGTGCGTGCTGAAAGGCTCGGGGACGCTGATCGCATCGGCCGATGGGGAGCCCATCGAGCTGTGCGACCGTGGCAATCCCGGCATGGCGAGCGGCGGCATGGGCGATGTGCTGACCGGCGTCATCGCCGCCCTGCGGGCGCAAGGCTTGAGCCCGCGCGACGCGGCGTGCCTCGGCGTGTGGGTGCACGCCGCCGCCGGCGACGACGCCGCGGCGCAGGGCGGGGAGATCGGGCTCATCGCGAGCGATCTCCTGGCCTTCGTGCGCGCGCGGCTGAATCGCATCGCGACATGAATCGCGTCGCGCGGTATGTGGCCACGGAGGCCGACATGGAGGCGCTCGGTACCGGGCTCGCCCGTTGCCTGCGGACGGTGCGTCTTATATATGTGCACGGCGCGCTCGGCGCCGGCAAGACCACCCTGGTGCGCGGGATGCTGCGCGGACTCGGGTACACCGGTGCGGTCAAGAGCCCGACGTTCACGCTCGTGGAGCCGTATGCCCTGGAGGGTGTCACGTTCTACCACTTCGACCTCTACCGCCTGAACGACCCCGAAGAGCTCGAGCACATCGGGGTGCGCGATTACCTCGCCGGGCAGGGCGTGTGCGTCGTGGAATGGGCCGAGCGCGCGCGGGACCTTTTGCCAGCGCCGGACGTTGCCGTTATGATTGAGTCGGTCCAAACTGGGCGCGACGTGACCCTTACGGCCCATACCGAAGCAGGCAGGGCGTGCATCGCCGGTCTCGCATGAAGACCGCACGGCGCGTTTTTTTCCTGTTGCTCGTGCTCACGCCGGCCGCCCAGGCCGCGCCCGTCACTGTCCAGAACCTGCGTGTGTACAGCGCGCCGGACAACACCCGGATCGTATTCGACTTGAGCGGCCCGCTCGAGCATCGCCTGTTTCAACTCCAGGACCCGCAGCGTATCGTCATTGACATGGATAATGCGCGGCTCGAAGGCGCGCTGCCCGAGACCGGCGGGAGCGGCCCGGTGCTCGCCGCGCTGCGCATGGGCGCGCCCGAGGCGGGCAGGCTGCGTTTCGTGCTCGATCTCAAGGTCGCGACCCGGCCGCGCACCTTCGTGCTCAAGCCCGCCGGACCCTACGGTCACCGCCTGGTGATCGATCTCTTCGATGTCCAGGTGCTGGAGCAGGAGCAACAGAGCGCCGGGGTCGCGGAGCCGAGGGCCGCGCGCCCGGCGGAACCGGAGGCGCGCCGCGAGTTCGTCGTCGCCATCGACGCGGGACACGGCGGCGACGATCCGGGCGCGATCGGCCGGCGCCACCGCACGCGCGAGAAAGACGTGACGCTCGCGATTGCGCGCGAGCTCGCGAAGCTCATCGCCCAGGAGCCGGGTATGAGGCCGGTGCTGATCCGCGACGGCGATTACTTCATAAAATTGGAAAAACGCCAGGAGCTCGCGAAGAAGCGCCGCGCGGATGTATTCGTTTCCATTCACGCCGATTCCATGCCCGGGCGCCGGCTGAGCGCGCGGGGTTCGTCGGTGTACGCCGTGTCGGAGCGGGGCGCGACGAACGCGCTGGCGAAGGGCCTGGCGGATGAGGAAAACGCGGCGGACTGGATCGGGGGCGTGACGCCGGAGGAGATGGACAGCGACGTGAAGAAGATCCTGGGCGACCTCACCCTGACCGCCACGATCGCCGACAGCCTCGCGCTCGGCGCGGACATGCTCACGGCGCTGCGCGCCATCGGCCCGCTCCATTCCGCGACGGTGGCGCAGGCGGGTTTTGCCGTGCTCAAATCGCCGGTCCCGTCCGTTCTGGTGGAGACGGCGTTCATCTCGAACCCGAATGAAGAGCGCAAGCTGCGCGACCGCGCGCACCAGCGCCGCATCGCGCAGGGCATCCTCGACGGCCTGAAACGCGCCATGCCGCGCCTGATTGCCCGGCGCGGCGAGCCGGCGGGCGGAATCGCACGCGCCGCTCCGGCCGGTGGAGACCGTGAACACGTGGTGCAACGCGGTGAAACGCTTTCCTCGATCGCCCGCCAGTATAATGTTCACATCGAGGCGTTGCGATTCTTTAACAGGCTCGGCGACGGCGCGCCAGCCACGGGCGCCCGGCTGCGGATACCGTCATCCGGCGGCGACGGCTGACCCACGCGCTGTGCAGGCTGGCGGTGCCGCACGCCCGTTTCTGCGCTAGAATCCGCGCGTTTTCCACCGGAGGAGATCGTTCATGCAGGCACTGCCGCTTTTCAAACGCCTTGCCCTCGCAGCCGCTGTCGTTACCGTCGGGCTGACCGGCTGCGGCAAGCAGGAAGGCGCGCCGAAGACCGCCGCCGACATCGTGGTCGTGAAGATCGGCTCGGTCGCGCCGCTCACCGGGCCGCAGGCGCACCTCGGCAAGGACAACGACAGCGGCGCGCGGCTCGCGATCGATGAGGTGAACGCCGTGGGCGTCACCCTCGGCGGCCGGAAGGTCCAGTTCCAACTCATCGGCGAAGACGACCAGGCCGATCCCAAGGCCGCGACCATCGTGGCGCAGAAGCTCGTGGACCAGGGCGTGAAGGGCGTCATCGGCCACCTCAACTCCGGCACTTCGATCCCGGCCTCCAAGATCTACCACGACGCCGGCATCCCGCAGATCTCGCCTTCGGCCACCGCGATCAAGTACACCGAGCAGGGTTTCAAGACGGCGTTCCGCACCATGACCAACGACCGCCAGCAGGGCCGGGTGCTCGGCGAGTACGCGGTGCAGAAGCTGGGCGGCAAGCGCGTGGCGATCATCGATGACCGCACCGCCTACGGCCAGGGTCTGGCCGATGAGGTCGTGAAAGCGGTACGGGCCTCGGGCGGGGAGGTCGTGGCCCGCGAGTACACCAGCGATCGCTCGACCGATTTCACCGCCATCCTCACCGCGATCAAGGCGAAGAAGCCCGATGTGCTGTTCTACGGCGGCATGGACCCGCAGGGCGCGCCGATGGTGCGGCAGATGCAGGGGCTCGGACTGAAGGCCCGGTTCCTGGGCGGCGACGGCGTGCAGACCGCGGAGTTCGCGCGGCTCGCCGGTGCCGCCGCCGAGGGCGTGACCGCCTCGTCGCCCGGTATCCCCATCGACAGCATGCCGGGTGGAAAAGCGTTCCGGGAGAAGTTCACCGCCAAATACGGCCCGATCCAGACCTATGCCCCATACGCCTACGATGCCGCCCGGGCCATGATCGAGGCCATGAAGCGCGCGGACTCGGCCGAGCCCGCGAAATATCTGCCGGAGATCCCGAAGGTGCGGTTTACCGGCGTCACCGGCGAGATCGGCTTCGACGACAAGGGCGATGTGCTCGGCGGCGCGATCACGCTCTACCGCGTCAAGGGCGACAAGTGGGAGGTGCTCGAGACGGTGTTTAGCGGCGCGCCCGCCGTGAAAAAGTAAAACAAAAGCAACCGCAGATGAACGCGGATAAACGCAGATAAAGTATTTCTCTGGATTTGTTTATTTCAAAATCTGCGTTTATCTGCGGTTCCATTGTATTTAACCCTCCGTGGACATCTTTCTACAGCAGCTCATCAACGGCCTGGTGCTCGGCTCGATCTATGCCCTGATCGCGCTCGGCTACACCATGGTGTACGGTATCCTTGAGCTCATCAACTTCGCCCACGGCGAGGTGACGATGATGGGCGCGATGGTCTGCCTCGCCATCATGCAGGCCCTGCTCGTCGGCGCGGGCGCGCCGCCGGGCGTGGCGCTCGCGCTGGGGCTCGCCGGCGCGATCGTCGTGTGCATGGCGCTCGGTTTCACCATCGAGCGCGTCGCCTACCGGCCGCTGCGGCGCGCGCCGCGGCTGGCCGCGCTCATCACCGCGATCGGCGTCTCCATCGTGCTGCAGAACGTCGCCATGCTCGTCTGGGGCAAGCGTTACATCAGCTTTCCGCCCGTGATCGAGCTCGCGCGCTACGACATCGCCGGCGCGCACATCACCAATCTCCAGATCGCGATCGTCGCGCTCGCCGTACTGCTCATGGCGGCGCTGCTCCTGCTGGTGCACCGTACGCGCCTCGGGCGCGCCATGCGCGCCACCGCCCAGTCGCCCGATCTCGCCGCGCTCATGGGCATCAACCCGAACGCGATCGTCTCCGTCACCTTCGTGATCGGCGCGGCGCTCGCCGCCGTGGCGGGCGTCATGGTGAGCGCCTACTACGGCATCGCGCATTACTACATGGGCTTCCTGCTCGGGCTCAAGGCCTTCACCGCCGCGGTGCTGGGCGGCATCGGCAATATCGCCGGCGCCGTACTCGGCGGCTTGCTGCTCGGCGTCATCGAGAGCCTGGGCGCGGGCTACATCGGCGACCTCACGTTCGGCTTTCTCGGGAGCCACTACCAGGACGTGTTCGCGTTCTTCGTGCTGATCCTCGTGCTCGTGTTCCGGCCCTCGGGGTTGCTCGGCGAGCGCGTGGGCGAGCGCGCCTGATGATCGAACGCTGGCAAGAATGGAAACATGACCGCCGCGCGGCGTGGGTCGCCTATATCGCGCTGGCGCTGTTGCTCGCCGCCGCGCCGTTCCTGACCGACGCCGCGCTCGGCCGCTCGTGGGTGCGCATCCTCGACTTTGCGCTGCTCTACATCATGCTGGCGCTCGGCCTGAACATCGTCGTGGGCTACGCCGGCCTGCTCGATCTCGGCTACATCGCGTTCTACGCCGTCGGGGCGTATGTCTACGCGCTGCTCGCCTCGCCGCAGTTCGGCATTCATTGGCCGATATGGATCGTCCTGCCGCTCGGCGCGGGGGTCGCGGCCGTCTTCGGCGTGCTGCTCGGGGCGCCCACGCTCAGGCTTCGGGGCGACTACCTCGCCATCGTCACCCTGGGCTTCGGCGAGATCATCCGCATTTTTCTCACCAACCTGAATGCCCCGTTCAATCTCACCAACGGGCCGCAGGGCATCAATCTGATCGATCCGGTACGCATCGGCGGTCTCGGGCTCAACGAGACCCATACGTTCCTCGGGCTCGCGTTCCCGTCCACGCACGCCTATTACTATCTGTTCCTCGTGCTCGCGGCCGCGATCGTCTTCGTCTGCATCCGCCTCCAGGACTCGCGCATCGGCCGCGCCTGGATCGCGATCCGCGAGGACGAGGTCGCGGCCGCGGCCACGGGCATCCACACGCGCAACGTGAAGCTGCTCGCCTTCGCGATGGGTGCGACCTTCGGCGGGGTGAGCGGCGGGCTGTTCGCGGGCTTCCAGGGCTTCGTGAGCCCCGAGAGCTTCAATCTCTTCGAGTCCATCATCGTGCTGTGCATGATCGTGCTGGGCGGCATGGGCAATATACCCGGTGTCATTCTCGGCGCGATCCTGCTCACGACCGTTCCCGAGGCGCTGCGTTATCTCGGGGTGTTGCAGCAGGCGCTCTTCGGGCGCGTGTTCGTCGATCCGAACGATCTGCGCATGCTCGTCTTCGGGCTCGCGCTCGTGCTCATCATGATCTTCCGTCCCGCGGGACTGCTGCCGTCGGTGCGGCGGCGGCGCGAGTTCGCCCCGGACCAGGCGGTGCTGGCGCAGGAACAGGCCTCGCTCTATGACAGCCAGCGCTAAGGAAGAGAGGATTTATATGATTTCTTGACGCAGAGGCGCAAAGACGCAGAGAACGAAAAAATTCGTTGAAGATCCGAAAGCTTCGCGCCCTTTTCATCCTCGGCTCCGTAAGCGGTGCGTCCCTGCGGCACTTCTGTGGTTTGGCGTGAGACATGGTTTCTTGG
>MFSU01000031.1:8084-10986 GCA_001785115.1 Candidatus Muproteobacteria bacterium RBG_16_65_34 | reverse complement strand
TGTTTTAATCCCGTAAATCCTGCTTAATCCTGTTAATCCTGTGAATTGCTTTTTTTGATAATCCTGTCTATTCCAATTCTTCATTCACATCAACACCACGTCGTACTGCTCCTGCGTGTACTGCGGCTCGACCTTGAGCTGAATCGGGCGGCCGATGAACTCCTGGAGCTTCATGAGGCTCGTGGCCTCCTCATCGAGCAGCAGGTCCACCACGACCGGGGAGGCGAGCACGAGGTATTCGGCCGCGCCGAACTGGCGCGCCTCGCGCAGGATCTCGCGGAAGATCTCGTAGCACACCGTCTGCGGGGTCTTGAGCATGCCGCGCCCCTGGCACACCGGGCAGGGCTGGCACAGGATGTGCTCGAGGCTCTCGCGCGTGCGCTTGCGCGTAAGCTCCACGAGCCCCAACGGCGACATCTCCGTGATGCTCACCTTCGTGCGGTCGCGCGCGAGCGCCCTGGCGAGCGCGCGCAGCACCTGGCGCTTGTGCTCGGGGTCGGCCATGTCGATGAAGTCGATGATGATCATGCCGCCGAGGTTCCGCAGCCGCAGTTGCCGCGCGATCGCCTGCGCCGCCTCGAGGTTGGTCTTGAACAGCGTCTCTTCGAGATTGTGCCTTCCGACGTAGGCGCCGGTGTTGACGTCGACCGTGGTCATGGCCTCGGTCTGATCGATGACGAGGTAGCCGCCGGACTTCAGGGGCACCTTGCCCAGCAGGGCCTTCTGGATCTCGTCCTCGACCGAATACAGATCGAGGATCGGACGCTCGCCCGGGTAGTACTCGATGCGATCGGCGATCTCGGGGATGAACTCGATGGCGAAGTCGCGCGCCTTGGCGAAGGTCTCGCGCGAGTCGATGCGGATCTTCTCGACGTTCCCCCGCGCCAGGTCGCGCATGGCGCGCAGCGCCAAAGGCAGGTCCTCGTGAATCAGCACCCCGGCCGCGGCCGTCTGGACGCGCTCCCGGCACACGGCCCAGACGCGCCTGAGATAGCGTATGTCGGTCGCGATCTCCTCCTCGGTCGCGGTCTCGGCGAGCGTGCGCAGGATATAGCCGCCGTCCTCGCCCTCGACCATCGCCGACTTGACTAGCGCGCGCAGGCGCTCGCGCTCGGCGTCATCGCCGATGCGCTGGGAAATGCCGATGTGTTTCGAGTGCGGCAGGTAGACCAGATAGCGCGCCGGCAACGTGATCTGGGTGGTGAGCCGCGCACCCTTCGTGCCGAGGGGGTCCTTCAGCACCTGCACCACGACCTCATGGCCCTCCTGCACGAGCTCGTGGATCGGGGCGGCCGCCGCGCCCGGACGGCGCGCGGGCGCGACCTCGGCGCCGGGGGCGGCGTTGGCGTTCGCCGCGGCGTCGCCCGCGCGGATGTCCGAGGCGTGCAGGAACGCGGCGCGCTCGCTGCCGATGTCCACGAACGCCGCCTGCATGCCGGGAAGGATACGCACGATCCGGCCCTGGTAGATGTTGCCGACGATCCCACGGGCCAGCGCGCGCTCGATGTGCACCTCCTGGAGCACGCCGTTCTCCACGACCGCCACGCGCGTCTCTTGAGGTGTTACGTTGATGAGGATTTCTTCGCTCACGGTCCTCCCAGTCCCGCCTGTTTCAGCAACTGCGCCAACTCGTAGAGCGGCAGCCCCATGATACCCGAGTAGCTGCCCTCGATGCGCTCGATAAAGGCCGCGGCCCGTCCCTGGACCGCATAGGCACCGGCCTTGTCCTCAGGTTCGCCGGACTCCCAGTAGCGCGCGATCTCGGCCGCGGTCAGCGGCCCGAAGGTCACGCGGCTCCTGGAAAGCGCCGTGTGCTCCACGCCCGCGTGCAACACGGCAACCCCCGTCAGCACCTCGTGCGTGCGGGAGGCCAGGCGCGTCAGCATCTCGATGCCGTGACCGCGGTCGCGCGGCTTGCCCAGGATCTCGCCGTCGAGCACGACCTCGGTGTCGGCGCCGAGCACGGGACGCTCGGCCAGCCCCCGCTCGCGCACGAGGGCTGCGACATAACGCGCCTTGTCGAGCGCCACGCGCACGGCATACTGCTCGGGCGTCTCGTCCGCGGCCGGCACCTCCAGAATGTTGGAAGGCAGAGCCTCGAACTCGATCCCCAGTTGGCGCAGCAGCTCGCGGCGGCGGGGGGAGGCGGAGGCTAAATACATCATAGGCGCGAGGGTCGAGGGTCGAGAGGCGAGGGAAGGAAATGTCATTCTTAAACCGATTTTAGCCGGAAAGCCGTTTTCTCCTCGTCTCTCGTACCTCGCCCCTCGTACCTGATTTTAACGATGATACGGCAATCCCTTTATTATGCTCCACGCCCGATAGAGCTGCTCGGCGAGCACCACGCGCACCAGCGGGTGCGCCAGGGTCAGTTGAGACAAGGACCAGCGCGCGTCGGCGCGCTTGAGGCTCTCCTCGGAGAGCCCCTCGGGCCCGCCGATGAGGAGCGCGAGATCCCCGCCGCGCGCGAGTTGCTTCTTCAGCTCCGCCGCGAGCCCCTCGGTATCGAGCTCCCGGCCCGTGCGCTCGAGCGCCGCCACCCGTGCGCCCTTCGGCACGGCGGCGAGCAACCGCTCGCCCTCCGCGCGCACGACCCGCGCGATGTCCGCGCCCTTCGCGCGCTTGCCCGCGGGAATCTCGCGCAGCACCAGGCGGCACTCGCGCGGCAGGCGCTTGGCGTACTCCTCGAAGCCGGCCTCGACCCACTCGGGCATGCGGTTGCCGACGGCGATGATGTGGATTTGCATAAATGCGTGAGGGGTGAGGGGTTAGGAGTAAGGGGTAAGAAAACGGTGGGCAGAGGGATTCCTCCTCACTCCTCACTCCTCACTCCTCACTCCTCACTCCTCACTCCTCACTCCTCACTCCTCACTCCTCACTCCTCACTCCTCACTCCTCACTC
>MFSU01000031.1:1892-8039 GCA_001785115.1 Candidatus Muproteobacteria bacterium RBG_16_65_34 | reverse complement strand
CTCCTCACTCCTCACTCCTCACTCCTCACTCCTCACTCCTCACTCCTCACTCCTCACTCCTCACTCCTCACTCCTCACTCCTCACTCCTCACTCCTTCCTTACCCCTCACGATCTTCCCATCCCCCCAGAGTTTCTCGAGATTATAGAAATCCCGCGTCTGCGCCCGCATGACGTGCACCACCACCTCGCCGAAGTCGATGAGCACCCAGTCGCCCGCCGCCATGCCCTCGACACCGAGCGGCCTGCGAGCGTGTTCGCGCAGCTTCTCGATCACCTTGTCGGCGGTGGACTGCACGTGGCGGTTCGAGGTGCCGGTCACGATCACCATATAGTCGGTGAAGTCGGCCACCTTGCGCACGTCGAGCACGGCGAGGTCCTGGGCCTTGGCGGCGGCCAGGGCGTCCTGGATCCACTGCTGTATTTTCTTGGGGCTCTTGGGGCTCTTGGGGCTAGCGCTTTTTTTGGGCATCGGTTACCTCGGTCGAATAGATTCCATGGGCGCGGATGTAGTCCCGGACCGCGGAGGGCAAAAACCCTTCCACGGACTCGCCGCGCGCGATCCGCCGGCGGATGCCGGTGGCGGAGACATCCTGGGGCGTCACCGGCTGAAAATAAATTCCGCCTGCGGGACTGCGCGCGAGTCCGGCCGCGTCGCGGCTGACCCGCCGGCGCGCCCACTCGGGCAACACCGGCGTTTCCGGGAACGGCCAGCCCGGGCGCGTCATCACGACGAAATGCGCCAGCTCCGGCAGCCGCCGCCACTCGTGCCAGGTCTCGATGCCGGCGAAGGCGTCGGTCCCCATGAGCAGACACAAGGGAACCTCGCCCAGCTCGGCGCGCAGCGATTCGAGCGTCGGCACGGTGTATGACGGACCGCCACGGCGGAACTCGCGATCGTCGACGCGAAACCCGGGGAACTCCGCCGCGGCCAGCTCGACCATCTTGAGGCGATGCTCGGCGCCCGCGACTGGCGGGGGTCGGTGCGGCGGATTGGCCGCGGGGATGAGGCGAATCTCGGAAAGCGCCAGCGCGCGCAGCACCTCCTGCGCCGGACGCAGGTGGCCGTAGTGGATGGGATCGAACGTGCCGCCGAGAATGCCTAACACAGGTACGAGGTACGAGGCGCGAGGGTCGAGGGGAAAAGGTCTTTCTCGTATCTCGCCCCTCGTACCTCGCCCCTATTTTCTGACATGCCCATCCCCAAGCACGATGAACTTCACCGAGGTGAGGCCCTCGAGGCCGACGGGGCCGCGGGCGTGGAGCTTGTCGGTGGAGATGCCGATCTCGGCGCCGAGGCCGTACTCGAAGCCATCGGCGAAGCGCGTCGAGGCGTTGACCATCACCGAGCTCGAATCCACCTCGCGCAGGAAGCGCCGGGCGCGGGTGAGGTCCTCGGTGACGATGCTGTCGGTGTGCTGCGAGCCGTACCGGGCGATGTGCTCCATGGCCGCGTCCACGTTCTCGACCACGCGGATCGAAAGGATCGGCGCCAGGTACTCGGTGTACCAGTCCTCCTCGGTCGCGGCCTCGATGCCGGACAGGATCTTGCGAGTCGCCTCGCAGCCGCGCAGCGCCACGCCCTGCTCCCGATACATCCGGCCGAGCACCGGCAGGAACTTTTCGGCGACGGCGCGATGAACGAGCAGCGTCTCCATGGTGTTGCAGGTGCCGTAGCGCTGGCACTTGGCGTTGAACGCGACCCGCACCGCCTTGTCGAAATCGGCCTTGTCGTCGAGGTAGACGTGGCACACCCCGTGCAGGTGCTTGATCATCGGGATCGTCGCCTCGTGGGACAGCCGCTCGATGAGCCCCTTGCCGCCGCGCGGCACGATCACGTCCACGTACTCCTTCATCGTGACGAGCTCGCCCACCGCGGCGCGGTCGGTGGTCTCGACGACCTGCACCGCATCCGGCGGCAGCCCCGCCTGCGCGATGCCCGCCTGGATGCGCGCGGCGATCGCCCGGTTCGAGTGGATCGCCTCGCTGCCGCCGCGCAGGATGACGGCGTTGCCGGATTTAAGACACAGCCCCGCGGCGTCTGCGGTCACGTTTGGACGCGATTCATAGATGATGCCGATCACCCCGAGCGGCACGCGCATGCGCCCGACCTGGATGCCGGAGGGGCGGTAATTCAGATCGGTGATTTCCCCGACCGGATCGGGAAGCTGCGCGATCTGGCGCAGGCCCTCGGCCATGGCCTGGATGCGCGCCGGATTCAATTCGAGCCGGTCGAGCAGCGCGGCGTCGAGCCCCTGCGCCGTTCCCGCGTCGAGATCCTTTTTGTTGGCCGCGATGAGCGCGTCCATCCCGCGCTCGATCTCCCCGGCCATCGCCACGAGCGCCGCGTCCTTCGCCGCCGTCTCGGCGCGCGCCAGCACGCGTGCCGCGGCGCGCGCACGCTTGCCGATTTCCTGCATCAGGCGGTGGATGTCCCCGCCCGATGCTTCTTTTCTGGAAACGGTTTTCATATCGCACCCCATCCGTTTCATGCGCAGGTGGCGAGCCGCACGCCGCCGAGCGCCAACGCCATGCACTCCAGCGCCTGCCAAGCATCGCCGGCGGCGCGTCCCTTGATCACGCGGTCGAGGCGCGCCGCGCGGAGCAACAGGGCCTGCCAATGCGCGGGCCCGCCGCGCTTGAGCGCCTGGGCCACGAGCGGCTTGTGCTTGCCCCAGACGCGCTGCGTCTCCATGGCCTGCGCCGCGGGAACGCCCGCCGCAACATCGGCGGTGAGCTGCGCGAGCAGTCGCGCCTCGCGGGCCAGGGCCCACAAAATCAACACCGGCTCCGTCCCCTCGACCTTGAGGCTATTGAGAATCCGCACGATCTGCCCCGCGTGGCCCCGGCGACTGGCGTCCACCAGGGAAAATACATCGAAGCGGGCATTGTCGCCCAGAAGGCCTTCGATGTCATCCGCGCGCACCGTCCCCCGGTCGAACAGCAGCGCGAGCTTCTCGATCTCCTGCGCGCCGGCCAGGAGATTGCCCTCGATACGGTAGGCGATCAGCTCCGCCGCGCCGGGGCCCGGAGTGAGTCCGTGCGCGCGCATGCGTCCGGCGATCCATGCCGGCAACTGCGCGGCCTCCGGGGGATACACCGCGACCGCGACACCGGCGGCCTCCACGCTCTTCACCCATTTTGCCGCGCGCGCCTGCTTGTCCAGCTTGCCGGCGCTCACGATGATGAGCGTGTCCGCGGGCGGCGCCCCGGCAAGCTCGATGAGGATCTTCGCGCCGGCCTCGCCCGGCTTGCCCGTGGGCAGGCGCAGCTCGATCACGCGCCGCTCCGAGAACAGCGATAACGACCGGGTGGAGGCAAAAAGCGCGTCCCAGTCGAAGCCGGGCTCGACGCTGGCGAGCTGGCGCTCCCGGAAGCCGGCCGCGCGCGCCGCCGCGAGGATGGCGTCGATCGCCTCCTCCACGAGCAGCGGCTCCTCGCCGTAGACGAGATAAAGCGGCGCCAGTCCGCGTTTGAGCTGGGCCTCGAGCTGGTTGGCGTAGATTTGCATGACTTCAGTAGCGAGTTTCAAGTGGCGAGGAAACAGTATACGCCTCACCCCTCACCCCTCACGCCTCACAATTTCGTCTTCGAAAGCCTTCTGACGATCTGCTGCACCGCGTCGCGCTGCATCTCGCGCTTCAATTCCTGCTCCTCGCGCTCCTTGGCGAGCACGTTGAGCGGATCGTAGGTGTAATCGCGCTGGAGCTTGATGGTCTGGGACGCGGCGAGCTCCTTGGCGTCCGCCCCGACGAGATGGAAGGTCACCTCGTAGCGCAGCAGAAACCCGCTCGCCCTCCCGGTGGCCGCGCCCACGGACTGCACCTGACTCTCGGTACGCTCGCCGGAAAGCACGAGCAGCGGCGCATCGCCCGCCTCTTCGACGCGCACGCCGCCCTGCGTGCGCAGCGCCTCGCGCACGGCGACCCACAGCGGGTCGTTCGCGAGTTTGCTGTCCGACACCGCAACCCGCATCGTCGCGAGTTGCGGCGGCATCTCGCTCTTGCCCGTGCCGCGGAGATGGAAACCGCAGCCGGATAACAGCAGAGAAAAGAGCAAAGTGAAAAGAGAAAAGAAAAGTGCCGCGCCGTGCGCGACATCCCCTTTCCTCTTGTTTCTTTTCTCTTTCCTCTCGCCGTTCATATGACAATATTAACCAACTTGCCCGGCACCACGATTACTTTTTTGACTGCCTTGCCGCCGACGTGGCGCGCGACGTTTTCGTCCGCGAGCGCCAGCTCGCGTACCTTGTCCTCGGGAGCCTGCACCGGCACCGACACCCGCCCGCGGAGCTTTCCGTTCACCTGCACCACGATTTCGAGGCTGTCCTGCTTGAGCGCCGCGGTGTCGACCGCCGGCCAGCGCGCATCGATCACGGCCTCCTCGTGCCCGAGCGCGCGCCAGAGCGCATGAGAGATGTGCGGCACGATGGGTGCCAGCATCAGCGCCACCAGCTCGAGCGCCTCGTGCAGCACGGCGCGCGCCGGCTCCGAGTTGGCGTCGAGCTTCGCGAGCGCGTTCACCAGCTCCATCACCGCCGCGATCGCGGTGTTGAAGGTACGCCGCCGGCCGATGTCGTCGGTGACCTTCGCCAGCGTCTGGTGCACCTGCCGCCGCAGGTCGCGCAGCGGCGGCGGCAGGTTCGACAGATCGGTCTTTGCCGCATGCCCCGCGTTGATGTGCTCGGCCACGAGCTTCCAGAGCCGGCGCAGGAAACGATTCGCTCCGGCCGCGCCCTCGTCCGACCATTCGAGCGTGTCCTCCGGCGGGGCGGCGAACATGATGAACAGCCGCGCCGTGTCGGCGCCATACCGATCGATGAGCGCCTGGGGATCGACGCCGTTGTTCTTCGACTTCGACATCGTGCCCATGCCGCCCGCCTCCACCGGCTGGCCGTCGCGCTTCAAGACCGCGCCGATGCGGCTCCCCTTCTCGTCGTACTTGATCTCGACGTCGGCCGGGTTGTAGTAGGTAATGCGGCCGCTCTCGGGTTTGCGGAAGAATATCTCGTTCAGCACCATGCCCTGGGTGAGCAGCCGCGTGAACGGCTCGTCGTAGGCGACCAAACCGGAATCACGCATGACCTTAGACCAGAAGCGCGAGTAGAGCAGATGCAGGATCGCGTGCTCGATGCCGCCGATGTACTGGTCCACCGGCATCCAGTGCTTCGCGCGCTCGTCCACCATCGCGCTTGCGTTGTCCGGGCAGCAGTAGCGGGCGTAATACCAGGACGAGTCCACGAAGGTGTCCATGGTGTCGGTCTCGCGCCGCGCTTGCCCGCCGCACTTCGGACACGCACAGTTCACGAAGTCGGCGCGCTTGTTGAGCGGATTGCCGGTACCGTCGGGCACGCAGTCCTCGGGCAGCACCACCGGGAGGCTTTCGTCGGGCACCGGCACATCGCCACAATGTTCGCAATGAATAATAGGTATCGGGCAGCCCCAGTAGCGCTGGCGCGATATGCCCCAGTCGCGCAGGCGCCACACCACCTGCTTGTCGCCGAGGCCCTTGGCTTTCAGGTCGGCGGCGATGCCATCAATGGCCTCGGCCGAGGCCATGCCATCGTACTTGCCCGAATTCACCAGAATGCCGGACTCCACCACGGCCTCGGCCAGTGAGGCGTGAGGGGTGAGGGGTGAGGGATGGGTTCCGCCCCTCACTCCTTTCTCCTCACTCCTTACGATCACTTGCTTGATCGGCAACCCGTATTGCCTGGCGAAGTGGAAGTCGCGTTCGTCGTGCGCCGGCACCGCCATCACCGCGCCCTCGCCGTAGCCCATGAGCACGTAGTTGCCGACCCACACCGGAATCGGTTCGCCGGTGAGCGGATGCGTGACATTGATCCCCGTCGGCATACCCTTCTTCTCGATGGTCGCGAGATCGGCCTCCACCACCGAGCCGCGCTTGCACTCCTCGACGAAGGCCGCGAGTTTCGGGTTGCTCTTCGCGGCATGGGTCGCAAGCGGATGCTCGGCCGCGACCGCGCAGAAAGTCACACCCATAATCGTGTCGGCGCGCGTGGTGAAGACCCACAGTTTCTCCTTCTTTCTTCCCTCTCCCTGCGGGAGAGGGACCGAGGGTGATGGCGAGCGGGCGCTACCGGCCCTCACCCCTGCCCCCTCTCCCAAAGGGAGAGGGGAATGGCTGTT
>MFSU01000031.1:0-1852 GCA_001785115.1 Candidatus Muproteobacteria bacterium RBG_16_65_34 | reverse complement strand
CGCTCTTGCCGATCCAGTTGGCCTGCATGGTCTTCACGCGCTCCGGCCACTCCGGGAGCTTTGCGAGATCGGCGAGCAATTCTTCCGCGTACTTCGTGATGGCAAGGTAGTACATCGGGATCTCGCGCTTCTCGATGAGCGCCCCCGTGCGCCAGCCGCGGCCGTCGATCACCTGCTCGTTGGCAAGCACGGTCTGATCCACCGGGTCCCAGTTCACCACGCCGGTCTTCTTGTAGGCGATGCCCTGCTCCAGCATGCGCAGGAACAACCACTGATTCCACTTGTAGTATTCCGGCTTGCAGGTGGCGAGCTCGCGCTCCCAGTCGATCGCAAAGCCGAGCGACTTCAACTGCCGCTTCATGTAGGCGATGTTGTCGTACGTCCACTCCGCCGGCGGCACATTGTTCGCCATCGCGGCGTTCTCGGCCGGCAGCCCGAAGGCGTCCCAGCCCATCGGCTGCAAGACGTTGCGCCCCTGCATGCGCATGAAGCGCGTGACGACGTCGCCGATGGTGTAGTTGCGCACATGCCCCATGTGCAGCTTCCCGGAGGGGTACGGGAACATCGACAGGCAGTAGTACTTCTCCCGCTTGGGGTCCTCGACCGCCTTGAAGGACCGGTGGCCCGCCCAGTAGTCCTGGGCGTCTTTTTCTACTTCCTCCGGGGAATAACGCTCGTCCATCGGGTATCGCGGGTGATTCGGGAAATTTGAGGGTGGAAGGATACCGTATTTCGGGAGGCCGGGTCTTGCGGCTCATACCGGGGTTTTCAACGGACTCGCCTTCCCCCAGAGTGAATGAGGTCGCGCGCGGCGCGCATCGGCTCCGATCTTACAGAACTCCCCTCTCCCGCTTGCGGGAGAGGGGAAACTTATCATGGCTACTTGTTTCCGGCCTTGGCGTCATACGCCTTCAGCACCCGATCGGTGAGATCGGGCCCCTCTTCGGCGTAGAGCACGAGCACCGGCGCGTCGTTCTTCTCGAACACGAGCGCGAGCTTCTCGGCCTTGGCGATCTCGGCGACGATGGCGCGGATCTCGGTCACGACCTTGCGGGTGTGCTCCTGCTCCTTCTGGTTGAACTCGCGCTGCGCCTCGCCCGCCATTTTCTGGAAGGCCTGGATCTTCTCCTGGATCTCCTTCTGCTTGTCGCGCTTCTGCGCGTCGGTCATGAGAAGCTGGTCCTTCTCGAAGGCGTGTTGCAGATCGCGCACCTTCTGCTCCTCCTTGGCGAGTTGCTCCTGCTTCTGCTTGGCGAACTTCTCGAGCTCGGCCTTGACGCGCTGGCCGTTCTTACTCTCGGTCACCGCCTTGCGCATGTCCACATAGCCGAACTGCGCCGCATCCTGCGCGTAGGCCGCGCCGCCCAAAACCGCCCATCCCACCACCAGCGACGCAGCCGCCGCAATCGTCGTCTTCACAAATATCTCCTCGATGTAGAAAAATGGCCCAACCGAAGATTCCGCCCCCCGATCTCCGGACCCGCGAATGTGTCCCCACCGTTGCGGTTTGTCAACTGGGGCGAGCGCCCCCGCGGCCGCGGTTTGTTTCGATGCGGGGCTCCGCCCCGCCTCCATATGTAGCGTGCGCTGTGCGCACGCGTCGAGCCGCCCTGCGGGCGGCGTGCACTTGTGGGTGGCTGACCCACGGCAGGTAACTTTTCTTTGTGCGGCCAAAGAAAAGTCACCCTGGGTGCGGGGCGGAGCAACCTGCAATTAGCTTTTCAGCGCGTGCGCGCAGCGCACGCTACATTGATTGAGGGGCGCGGGAGCCCCCATCAAAACAACCTCTCAACGTACTGCTCGCGCCCGTTCACCAGCACCGCCTGGATGCCGGCGCGCCCGAAGCGGTCCA
>MFSU01000030.1 GCA_001785115.1 Candidatus Muproteobacteria bacterium RBG_16_65_34 | reverse complement strand
TATATGATCAAAGTCGGCGTTATCGGTGGCACGGGTTATACGGGCGTGGAGCTGCTGCGCCTGCTGGCGACCCATCCGCAGGCGGAACTCAAGATCATCACCTCGCGCGGCGAGGCGGGCCGGAAGGTCGCGGAGCTCTTCCCAAGCCTGCGCAGCTACGTGGATCTCGCCTTCACCGAGCCGGATAACAAGGCGCTCGCCGCCTGCGACGTCGTGTTTTCCGCCACCCCGAACGGGGTCGCGATGACGCATGCGCGCGAGCTGCTCGCCGCCGGCGTAAAGTTCATCGACCTGGCTGCCGACTTTCGGCTCAAGGATGCCGCGCTCTGGGAGAAATGGTACGGCGTGCCGCACGCCTGCCCGGAGCTGCTTGCCGAGGCGGTCTACGGGCTGCCGGAGGTCAACCGCACGAGCATCAAAAAGGCGCGCCTCATCGCTAATCCCGGCTGCTATCCCACGGCGGTGCAGCTTGGGTTCCTGCCGCTTCTGGAGAACGACCTCGTCGATTCCCAGCATCTGATCGCCGACGCCAAATCCGGTGTCAGTGGCGCGGGCCGCAAGGCCGAGGTGCACACGCTCTTTTCCGAGGCCGCGGATACGATGAAGGCTTATGCGGTGGGCGGTCACCGGCATTGGCCCGAAATCCGCCAGGGGCTGGAGGCGGTGTACGGCCAGCCCGTCGGGCTGACGTTTGTGCCGCATCTCGCGCCCATGATCCGCGGCATTCATGCCACGCTCTACGCACGCCTCAAGAAGACCGATGTGGACCTCCAGGCGCTGTATGAGAAGCGCTACGCCGCCGAGCCGTTCGTGGACGTGCTGCCCCCGGACAGTCACCCGGAGACGCGATCGGTGCGCGGGGCCAATGTCTGCCGCATCGCCGTGCACCGCCCGCAGGGCGCGGACACCGTGGTGGTGCTGTCGGTGATCGACAATCTGGTCAAGGGGGCGGCCGGACAGGCGGTGCAGAACATGAATATCCTGTTCGGCCTGAATGAAAAGCTCGGTCTCGATGCGCCCGCGCTGTTGCCCTAGCCCCGTCCCGGAGCTTGCCGAGGGAAGCGGACCGGGTTGGATCGCCCGGCGTGCCGGCGTCTGGGTGCGCGGCCCGCGGGGCGCTATAATTCACTTGGCCACGTCCGAGGGAGATCGGTCGGGTTACGCCCCGCCACTAAATCGACACAAAGGGACTGCAAACTGGCACGGCGGTACCGTCGATTTAGTGGCGGGGCGTAACCCGACAAAAGCGGAGAGGACTTGTTCAGAGTTTCCCTAAAGCTATTTAAGGGACTCGACACTCAAGCCACGTTCGAGGGAGAGGATGCTTAAGCGGTTTAAGCGGAAAAACACGACCGGCGAGCTTGTCGTCAAGCCGCGGGTCCAGCCCCGCGTCAAGATCCTTATCGCCGCCGCCGTGGGGGCGGTGGTGCTTACGGCGTTTTCGTGGATTTACAATCACGGCCTGAGCATGGCCGGATTCGAGCGCGAGTGGGCCACACGCCGGGTGCAGACGTTGCAGGGGGAGACCGAGCGCGCGGCGAACGAGAATCAGGAGTTGCGCGAGGCGCTCGCGCGGGCGGAGCGCACGATCCAGATGGACCAGACCGCCTATCAGGATCTGGACCGCTCGCTCAAGGTCTCGGCGCAGGAGATCGTGAAACTGCGGGAGGAACTCAATTTTTACCGCAACATCATCTCACCCCCGGACCAAAAGAGCGGGCTGCGCATCCAGAACCTTTATATCGAGCCGGCCGCCGGAGTGAACCGGTTCAGCTATAAGCTTGTGCTGATCCAGGCCCTGAAGCATGAGCGCTCCATCAGCGGTATCGCGCGCTTCGAGATCAGCGGCGTGCAGGGGGGGCAAGATACCGTGCTCAGGGTTCCGGCCGCGAACGAGCGGCCGATCGGCGTCAATTTCAAGTATTTCCAGGATATCGAAGGCCGGTTCGAGTTGCCGCGCAATTTCAAACCGCTGAAGGTCAAGGTGAGCGTGACTACCTCGGGCGGTACGCAGGAGGTCGAGGCGGTGTACGCCTGGCCGCAGGCGTAGAGGTCGGGGTGGGGTGGAACCCGCCGAAGTGCGGCGGATTCCGGTGTATAGTTACAGTTAAGGTGGGGTCGAGGAAAGACCCGCCAACCATGATGGAGACAGAACATGTTGTCGGTACTTTCAAAGAGCCCAAGTGAAAAACCGTGTAACACCATCGACACGCTGATCGGCGTCAAGACCGAGCTGAAGGGGGACATCACCTTCTCTGGCGGCCTGCGCATCGACGGTAAGATACGCGGCAACATCACCGCGAAGGGCGACGGCAGCAGTACCCTGGTCCTGAGCGAAAACGCCGTCATCGTCGGTAATGTCACCGCGCCGCACATCATCTCCAACGGCTCGATCAAGGGGAATGTGCGCGCGTCCGAGCGCATCGAGCTCCAGCCCAAGGCCGAGATCGCCGGGGATATCTTTTACAAGGTGATCGAGATGGCGCTGGGCGCGGTCATCAATGGGGGCCTCGTGCGCGAGGTGGCCGATGGCGTCAAGGACAAAGGAGCGGTGGCGCGGCTTAAGCCGGTGTCCGTCGGGAGCAGCCCGGACGATGAGGGTTAGGGAAGCTCCATTTTTCCACCGCTTGGCATGGTTGAAAAATGACGGCATGTCCCTATATTTACCGCATGGCAGGCTTCCGAGAACGTGATTTTCGGCAGCCGGCCTGGAATTTACCCCCTATGCGCAGGAATCTGATACGCTAATATTGTTATTTGGTCCTGATTTGGAGGTTCCCATGAGTGCTGCCATGCTCGATATGCCCCCTCTGCTGCTGTTCACCGACGGCGCCGTAAAGAAGGTTAGAGAGTTGATCGAAGAAGAAAAGAATCCGGCGCTGATGCTGCGAGTGTTCGTCTCCGGCGGCGGGTGCTCCGGTTTCCAGTACGGATTCACCTTTGAGGAGAGCGCCAACGAGGACGACACCCGTGTCGAACGGGAAGGCGTGACGCTGCTCATCGACCCGCTGAGCTTCCAGTACCTGAGCGGCGCCGAGATCGACTATCAGGAGGGTCTGCAAGGCGCCCAGTTCGTGATCAAAAATCCGAACGCCAAGACCACCTGCGGGTGCGGGTCGTCGTTTAACACCTGATAACGGCAGGTACGAGGGGCGAGGTACGAGATGCGAGGGGGCCGAAAGGCCCCCTTCATCTTTCCCCTCGCCCCTCGCCCCTACGCTTTATATATCCCCCCCAATATCACCGCCCGCCGTGCTCCCGTAACGGAGGGGAGATTGCCGGGAAGACCCTCAAGCGTTCGATGCGCAAGCCAGGCGAAGGCCACGGCCTCCACCCAGTCCGGGGTGAGCCCCAGCGCCTCGGTGGTGGCGATGGGTCGGTCCGGGAGCCGTGTCTTGAGCGCCGCCATCAGCGCGCGATTGTGGCTGCCGCCGCCGCAGACGTAGATCTCGTCCACACGCGGCAGGAAGCGGAGGATCGCATCGGCGACGGTGCGCGCGGTAAGCTCAAGCAGCGTGGCCTGGACATCTTGCGGCGTGGGCTTTTGCTCGAGCGCATCGAGCCGCGAATCGAGCCAGACGAGGTTGAAATGCTCGCGTCCGGTGCTCTTCGGCGGAGGCGCTCCGAAGAAAGGATCGTGCAGCAACCGCTCAAGCAGGCCCTGCACGCATCGCCCGCCCGCCGCCCAACGGCCGTCCTCGTCGTGATGCTTCGCAAGGTGCCGGTGCGTCCACTGATCCAGCAGCGTGTTGCCCGGCCCGGTATCGAACCCGAGGACGGATTGACTTGCGTCGGCGGGCAAATAGGTGACGTTGGCGATGCCGCCGATGTTGAGGATGACGCGGTGGTGTGCGGGTGAGTGAAACAGCCAGTGGTGAAAGGCCGGTACCAGCGGCGCGCCCTGGCCGCCGGCGGCGATGTCGCGCGAACGGAAATCGGCGACCGTCGCGATGCCGGTGCGCTCGGCGATCACGGAGGGATTGCCGATCTGAAGCGTGAAGGGATGGCGCGAGTTCGGGTGATGGCGCAGCGTCTGGCCGTGGGAGCCGATGGCGCGGATATCGCGTGCCGTCATGCCGGCCTTCGCGAGCACCTCGCGGGCGGCTTCGGCGAACAGCTCGCCGAGCTGCATATCCAACTCGCCGGCGGCGGCCAGCTCGTTGGCGCCGGGGTGGCTCAAGGCATGGATTTTTTGCCTTGCCTCGTGCGGGAATGGATGGGCATGAGTCGCGATGAGCGTGAGCCCGGCGTCGTTCGTGATGGATACCAGCGCCGCGTCGATGCCGTCGACGCTGGTGCCGGACATGAGTCCGATGTAGTACATACGAGCAGTTTCAAGTAGCGGGTTTCAAGTTTCAAGTAACCATTTCGACCTGCCCGCTCGGAATGGGCGCAACCGGCAGACCCAAGACCCCCGCAGATGAGCTGCACCGGCCTCCGGGCGCATGCCGGCAAAACGGCGCTGTGGTAACCTTGGCGCGTTCCATGACCCCCTCAGGATAACGATTCATTCATGGTTGATGCGGACGAGGCGCTGCGCCGGATCAGGCGCGGGGCGGCTGAAATCTTGCTGGAGGCGGAGCTCGCCGAGCGGCTTAACTCGGGACGGCGGCTGCGCGTCAAGGCCGGTTTCGATCCGACCGCCCCCGACCTGCATCTCGGGCATACGGTGCTCATCAATAAGCTGCGCCAGTTCCAGGACCTCGGGCACGAGGTGCTGTTTCTGATCGGCGACTTCACCGGCATGATCGGCGATCCCACCGGCAAGAACGCCACGCGCCCGCCGCTTTCGCGCGACCAGGTGATCGAAAACGCGCGCACCTACGAGAGCCAGATCTACAAGATCCTCGACCCCGAGAAGACGCTCGTTATGTTCAACTCGAGTTGGATGGGCGAGATGAAGGCCGCCGAGCTCATCCGGCTTGCGGGCACGCACACGGTCGCGCGTATGCTCGAGCGCGACGACTTTCACAAGCGTTACATTGCCAACCAGCCGATTGCGATTCACGAGTTCCTTTATCCGCTGATCCAGGGCTACGACTCGGTCGCGATGCGCGCCGACGTGGAGCTCGGCGGTACCGACCAGAAATTCAACATGCTGGTCGGCCGGGAGCTCCAGAAGCTCAACGGTCAGCCGCCGCAGGTCGTGATGACCATGCCGATCTTGGAAGGCACGGACGGCGTGAACAAAATGTCGAAATCACTCGGCAATTACATCGGCATCAACGAGCCGCCGGATGAGATGTTCGGCAAGCTCATGTCCGTTTCCGACGTGCTCATGTGGCGTTACCTCGAGCTGCTCTCGGCCGAGGAATTGCGCGTAATCGAGCAGTGGCGGCGCGAGGTCGCCGAGGGCTTGAACCCCCGCGACGTCAAGTTCCGGCTCGGGCGGGAAATGGTCGCGCGGTTCCATGGCCTGGAGGCGGCTGAGCGCGCACACCAGTCGTTTATCTCCCGCTTCCAGCAGGGGCGCATGCCCGAGGAGATGCCCGAGGTCGAGGTTGCGGCCCAGGGCCGGGGGATCGGTCTGCCGCGGCTGCTCAAGGAGGCGGGATTGACCGAAAGCACCTCGGAGGCGGTGCGGCTCATCCGGCAGGGGGGCGTGCGGGCGGACGGTGAGCGCGTGTCCGATCCCGGGCTTGAAATCCACCCGGGGGAAACCCACGTTTTCCAGGTAGGAAAACGCAAATTCATGCGGGTAAAAGTGCGATAACGCCCCAGAGACAGGGGGTGCTCTCGGACAAACGGCCGAAAGCCGAAAATTCGCCGTGGCGGCTACCGGGTTTCCCCCGAGAATATCCGTATTTTTACCAGTTCATCCCGCGCTGCGCGACCGGCTAAAATAAGTCGTTGACGAGGGAACGCGGATGCGTATAATCCGCATCCCTTGGCCGGCCATGCGCCGGTCTCGTTCTTTAAAAATCAGATCAAGTAATTTGTGTGGGCGCTTATGTCGAGCCTTGGTCATCCATGAAAGGCGACGAGGGAGGCCTTCGGGCAGCCTTCGTCTAAATGCTTTTGTCCCTTCGGGGACAGCGAAATTTTATTGGAGAGTTTGATCCTGGCTCAGATTGAACGCTGGCGGCATGCCTAACACATGCAAGTCGAACGTGAAAGGGGGCAACCCCGAGTAGAGTGGCGGACGGGTGAGTAACGCGTAGGAATCTACCTGGTAGTGGGGGACAACCCGGCGAAAGCCGGGCTAATACCGCATACGATCCACGGATGAAAGCAGGGGACCGCAAGGCCTTGCGCTATCAGATGAGCCTGCGTCGGATTAGCTAGTTGGTGAGGTAATGGCTCACCAAGGCAACGATCCGTAGCTGGTCTGAGAGGACGACCAGCCACACTGGGACTGAGACACGGCCCAGACTCCTACGGGAGGCAGCAGTGGGGAATATTGGACAATGGGGGCAACCCTGATCCAGCAATGCCGCGTGTGTGAAGAAGGCCTTCGGGTTGTAAAGCACTTTCGGTGGGGACGAACATGGTCGGGTGAATATCCCGGCCCTTGACGGTACCCAAAGAAGAAGCACCGGCTAACTCTGTGCCAGCAGCCGCGGTAATACAGAGGGTGCAAGCG
>MFSU01000029.1 GCA_001785115.1 Candidatus Muproteobacteria bacterium RBG_16_65_34 | reverse complement strand
GCGCCCGCTCGCCGGCGACTCGGGGATCGAGGTGGTCATGGCCGCGACGATCGCGCCGGTGTCGTCGTAGGCCGAGAGCTTGAGCGTGATCGCTGCGCGGATCACGGCCTCCTGCCACTCGAACGGGATGCCGAGGAAGCGCACCCAGTCGTGCCAATAGCGGCGCGTTTCGCCGAAGAAGCGACTGCCCTCGTCGCCGGGCGCCTCGGCCACGGTTTCGTCCGGGCCGAGGAGAAAGGTCAGATCGCGCTCGAGCACGAACGGCGTCTGTTCGAGCACGGCGGTGATAGAGGCGTCGGTGGTGAGCCGCAGCACCCATTGCGGCGCGACATAGCGGATGTGGTTGCTGCCGAAGGTGACGGTGGGGATGCCGGCGCCGTAGTCGTGTGTCGGCGCGAACCGCGCGCGGATCACCGGGTTGCCGGCGAGCGGACGCACACGCCGCACGAAGGTCTGCGGGTAGAACATGCGGCCGAACTGGGCGAAGCGTGGCGCAAAATCGGTGATCTCGACCGCGCCGCCGTTGGCATCGTGCAGCGTCGTGACCAGGATCGCAGTATTGCGCAGGTAGCTCTGCTCGCTGCGCGCGAAGCTCTGCAGCTCGATGGCGAAGGCGCCGCGACCGTCGTTCTCACCGCGCAGCAGCGCGCAGAACACCGGGTCGGCGTCGTAGCGCGGCAGGCAGGACCATACCATCGCGCCACGTTGGTCCACGAGGGCGCTCACGTTGCAGTTGCCAATCAATCCGAGATTCAAATCATTCACGGTGCGTATCCGGTTGCAGCCATCGCGCATAGCGCTCGAGCCACGCGAGCACCTCGTCCACGCCGGGGAGCCGCCAGCGCGCAACGCTCGGCCCCGGACCCACCTTGATCGAGCAGCCGCCGAGGCGGTTGACTAGAGCAAAGCCGTCCTCATCGGTCGTGTCGTCGCCGATGAAGCACGGGCGGCGGCCGGCGCACGCCGGCTCGGCGAGGAATTCGGCGATCGCCCGCCCCTTGTCGCAGCCGCTCGGCCGGATCTCGCAGACCATGGCGCCCGGCACCAGTGTATACCGCGGCCCGAGCCGCTCGACGGCTTCGCGCGCGGCCTGCGTCGCCTCGGCCGCGAGCCGCGGTGCGCGGCGATAGTGCAGGGCCAGCGTCGCACCCTTGTCCTCGACCAGGATGCCGGGGTGCGCCTGCGCCCAGTGCTGTAGCCTGTCGCGCGCCTGCTCGAGCGCGGCGCGTGGCAGGTCGAGACGGCTCGTTTCGCCGCCGATAGCGCGGCGCTCCGCACCGTGCTGGCCGGCGGCGGGCAGAATGAGCGGCGCAAAGAGGCGATCGAGGTCCGCGATCCGGCGCCCGCTGATGAGCACGACGGGCATCACCTGCCGTAATCCGCCCAAGATGCGAACCAGGCCGGGGCGCAGGCTCACATCCTGCGGGCGCGCGGCGATATCGAGCAGCGTGCCGTCGACGTCGAGAAACAGGGCAGCATGATGTTCGAAGGGCGGCGCCAGGTCGAGCCCCGTTGCGGTCGTGGCTTCCGGCCCCTGTTCGCCTGCACATGCCATGGCAGCAATTTTCTTTGTCTTGCGGATTAGAGTCTATCGCATTCGCGGCGAACCTGGAAACGACGAGCGACGTCCGTATGCATACCTCCACCGCGCTGGACCGCGAAGTTTCGGAAGGTCGGCGTCGCGTTTTGGTTATTGACCCGGCACGAGCGCTCGACCTCAACGCCACTGGCGACCGGTGCTGCGCGCGGGCTTCAAGACCGATAACGGCAACATCATCCTCGACGTGCACAACCCGAGCATTCTGAATCCGGCGGAACGGGAAGAGAGACTCGACCATCTCGCCGGCATGGTCACCAACGGCTTGTTCGCACGCCGTCCGGCGGACGTGCTGCTGCTGGCCTCCGGCCAGGGCGTCTAGACGCTCACCCAGCCGCGCGCGGCACTGGCGTCAGCCCAGGGCGAGCAGGACGACAAAAAGTCCGAGCAGCGCCAGCAACGCGACACCGACGGCGCTCCATGACCGCAGCCATGGCTCGAGCCGCGCGACGGCAGCGAGCATGTTCGTGGCCGGCACCGGTCCGGCACCCGCGGCGCTGATCCGTGGCGTGTGGCGCGCCAGTTCTGCAATCCGCCATAAAGCGCGTTCAACCGCCACCAGCACACGGCGCCTTGCTCGACGATGGGCTTTGCATTTTCCGGCACGGCGCTCACTCGCTATGGAGGTACAGGATCAGGGCATTGAACACGTAGATCGCCAGCAGCATGAGACTCGCCCAGCTGAGCGTCTGGAACACGCGCGTCTTCGGCCGGTACAGCAGGCCCACGATCACGATGCCGGTCATCATCATGGCCGACATCGCGGAGACGGCGTGCACCGGCGCGACATGGGCGAGAATCGGCCCACGCACGAAAAAGAGGTCGTCCACCGCCACGATCAGGATGTCGAACAGATTGCTGCCGAGCAGGTTACTGATCGCCATGTCGAGGGCGCCCAGGCGCATGGCCGAAACAGTCACCACCATCTCCGGCACCGAGGTGGCGAAGGCCACGAACAGCGTGCCGACGAAGGTCGCCTCCCATCCCATGACGCGCGCGATCTGCTCGCCGACAAAGGGCAGCCAGATGCCGGCGCCCACCACGACGAGCGCAGCCAGGACATAGCGCCGCACCGCCTGCCGCAGACCGATGCCCGGATAGCGCTCGGCCCGTTCCTCGGCATACGCCGCCATCTGCGCACGCTCGTAGCGGAACAGGGTGCGCATCGCCACCGCATAGAGAATCACGATCACCGGGGTATAGATGCCGACATGCCCGAGCGCGAGGCCGGCGATGCGATCGGAGAGCAGTACGTTGAAACCGACGAAGCCGATAAGCACCACGCCGAACCCGGCGGCGAGGATGTGGCCCTGACTGGCGCGCGTGTACACCGACTCTTCGCGCTGGAGAAAGTCGAGAATCGTGATGATGACGAGATTGAAGACACAACTGCCCAGCACATCCCCGAGCGCGATATCGGGGGTATCGGCCACGGTCACGGCGCTGACGCCGGTGACCAGCTCGGGCAGCGAGGTCACGGTGGCGAGCAGCACCAAGCCGATCCAGGTGCCGCTCAGGCCGGTCTTGTCGGCAATGACATCGCCATAACGCGACAGCTTGCTGCCGGCGAACCCGATCAGGGCGGCGCACAGCGCGAATTGCAGCCAGACGATCACGACAGGGGAAAGCACGGTTGTCTCCTGATGTGCTCGCCCCATCCCTGGGGCTCGCCCCTTCGCGGCCGCGCCGCTTCGGGGCCGGCCTGCGGCCGTCCAATTCTGCTCCTGACAGAATTGTCAGGAGGACATGATGAGGCCATCGGCCCGACCCCGGCAACCGCCGCGATCAACCATCAACCTTAAAAAACGGCGTAACCGCAGATGAACACGGATATTCAATGCGCTGCCGGTATTCGCCAGCCCACCGGGCATATTCAAATGAATTCATGCCGCGCAATAATCTGGATACTGAGCTTCTTGATGCGGTGCCACAGGCTGCGCTCGGAAATCCCGAGGCGCCTGGCGGCGTGGGCCTGTACGCCCTTGCACTGCGACAGCGCCTCGAGGATGGCGCCGCGCTCGACCTCTTCCAGCCAGTGGTCGAGATTTTTTTCGCCCGGCTTGTTGAGCGAAAAACGCTCCACGCTCCCGGCCGGACCGCCGCCGGCGACAATCGCCCCCGGCAGATCCTCGACATCGATCGCCTGTCCGCGGCAGGACACCATCGAGCGCTCCACGGTATTGCGCAGCTCGCGGATGTTACCGGGCCAGTCGTAGCGCTCCAGAATCTCCAACGCCGCGGGTGTAAAGGCCGTCACCTTCTTGTCCGTCTCGGCGGCCAGCTCACGCAGGAAGGTCTGTGCCAGCAGCGGGATGTCATCGCGCCGCGTCCGCAGCGGCGGGGCGACGATGCTGTAGACGTCCAGGCGGTAGAACAGATCCTCGCGGAATTGTCCCTGGCGCACGAGCTCCCTGAGATCACGGTTGGTCGCAGCGATGAAACGCACATCGACGCCGCGCGTGCGGTCCGACCCCACGGGCGAGAACTCGCGCTCCTGCAGCACGCGCAACAGCTTCGCCTGAAGCCCCGGGTCGAGATCGCCGATCTCATCGAGAAAGAGCGTGCCGCCCTGCGCCTGCTCGAGTCTCCCCATGCGGTTCTGGGTCGCGCCGGTGAAGGCACCCTTGACGTAACCGAACAGTTCGGACTCCATGAGGTCCCTCGGGATGGCGGAGCAGTTGATCGCCACCCAGGGGTCGTCGTGCCGCGGCGAGAGCTCGTGAATGGTGCGCGCCACCAGCTCCTTGCCGGTGCCGGACTCGCCCGTGATCAGCACACTGGTCTTGTACGGCGCCACGCGCCGGATTTCCTCCACCAGCCGCTGCGCGGCGGGGCTTTCGCCCACCAAGCGCTTCGCGCCGCGCGACTGGCTGACCGCGGCCTTGAGCTGGGCGTTCTCGCGCAGGATGTCGCGCAGCTTGATGGCGTTATGGACCGCGATCTCGAGTTGCTCCGGCTCGAAGGGTTTGGCGAGATAGTCCGCCGCGCCGTCGTGGATGCTCTGCACCGCCGAGCGGATGGTGCCGTGCGCCGTGACCACGATCACCGGCACATCCGGCCGCTCCGTGCGCAGCCGCGCGACGAGTGCTTCGCCGCCCATGCCCGGCATCTTGAGATCGGTCAGCACCACATCCAGGTTCGGGTCGCCCGTGTGCGCCAGCGCCGCCTCGGCGCTGTCCGCGACCAGAACCCGGTGGCCCGCGCCCTCCAGGATCATGCGCATGACCGCCTGCATGTTGGCCTCGTCATCGACGACCAGAACCGTACGTTTCATGCCTCGACCTTCGCAAACACGGGAAACTGCATCATGAAGCGGGCGCCGTGGCGCGCCGGCGGCAACGCCTCGAGCCGCCCGCCGTTCGCCTCCACCAGCGTATAGGCGATGGTGAGTCCGAGGCCCGTGCCCTGCTCCTTGGTGGTGAAAAACGGCTCGAACAGCCGCGGCATGATTTCGGCGGGCACGCCGGGGCCGCTGTCCTCGACGCACAGCCGCACCTCGCCGTCCAGGAGCCGCGACGACACCCAAAGCTCGCCGCCGTCGCCGCCCAGCGCCTGGAGCGCATTGGTGTAGAGATTGCCCCAGGCCTGCTGCAACAGGCCCGCGTCGGCGTTGATCCGCGCCGACCCGTGTCCGAACTCCTTGTGCGCGCGGATGTTACTGCGCCCGGCAAGGGCAAGCTCGAGCGCGCGCTCCATGGGGTTGATGGGGTCGATTACCTCGAACGCCGGTTGGCGGTAGCGTGAAAGCTGCAAAAAATCCTGCACCAGGTTCGACACCCGCACGCTCTCCTCGCGGATCATGCGCACGAGTTCCGCCTTTTTTTGCGGATCGTAATCGGGTTTCTCGAGCAGCGCCGAGGAGGTGTTGATGATCCCGATGGGGTTGCGGATCTCGTGCGCGAGCGCCGCCGAGAGCTCGCCCATGGCGGCGAGCTTGTCCTTGCGGAAACGCTGGATCTGCTCGTCACGCGCCTCGCGCAGGCGCGCGGCCATCGCGTTGAACGCCTTGGCCAAGTCGCCGAGCTCGTCGTTCGAGGCGATCGGGACGGTCGCGTTGAAATTCTGTCCGGCGAGCTGCATCACGCCGTTGCGCAGGTACTCCAGGGGCCGCAGCACCAGATGGCTCAACAGCAGACCGGTAAGCCCGCCGATCACCACCCCCATGAGCGAGATGATGAGAAACAGCGCAACGCGGTTCGTAAGCACTTCCTGCAAACCGCGCCGCTCGAGCCCGCTGAACATGATGGCCTCGACACGCCCCGTGGAATCCACGATCGGCATGTACAGCCCGCGAAACTGGGCGTTCTCCGCCTCCACGCTGTAATAGGGCTTCTTGTCTTTTTCGAGGCGCTCGCGCGCCGTCCGTGCGAGATGCTTGAGCGCAAGCATCTCGCCGGGCCGGGACAAGACGTCGTAATAGTTCCGGCCTTCGCGGTAATAGAGCCGGGTCTTAAGGCCCGTGAGTTGCGTAAGCTCGTCGATGAAATCCTGCCCGAGGAGACTCCCCAACACGAGGTAGTAGCGCGGACTGCCCCGCCGCGGCACCGGCGTAATGCCGACCGCGGCCAGCATGCTCTTCTGCTTGCGCACGACCTTGAGCACGGCCTCGGTCTGACCGATCTCCCACAGGGCTTGCATCTCGAGCGGGATCGACGAGTAGACCAGCCGCTGGTCCGGGGTGTAGACCTGGATCAGGTTGATCCCAAGCTCGTGCGCGATGCGCTTCACGGGCGCGGGAATGGATTCCTCGGGGCGACTGGCGAGCGCCGCCGCATAGGCCGGGTCGTCCGCCAGAACCCGCCCCAGCATTACGGCATCGTTCTGATAGGCCTGGAGCCAGTTCTGGTTGGCGCGCGCGGCGTCCCGAATCCATTGCTCGATGCGCTCCTCAAAACTCGACGAAACCCACTCCGCGGCAAACCAGCCGGCCACGAGCATCGGCACGATCACGATGATCGAAACGACCAGCAGTACCTTGCGCTGGAGCTGGCCAAGCGTAAAAAAACGACGCGGCATAGTCCCTCTAAAATGGAATAGAGCTACAGAACTTGTAGCTTACTACACTGCACGAGCAAGCACGATGCACGGATATGCATATAACCAGTTGTTTATAAACAGAACACATAGTCATTCGGTTTAGGCACAGGAATTGCTACAAGGGCCGGTAATGATGGAATCCGGCGGTTCGGCCCATCAGAAACAACAGCCCTGCGCATACTTCTTATTATTTTAGGAGCAACTATATGAAAAAGTCCCTGATCACCCTGTTCGCCATGGCGTTCGCCTTCCTGTTCGGCGCCGTCAACCTGGCCTCCGCAGCCGATGCCCCCGCAGCCGCCCCGGCGGCCGGCGGCGCCAAGGCCGAAGCCAAGAAGGAAGAGAAGAAGGACGTGAAGAAGAAGAAGACAGACAAGAAAGAAGCGACGAAAGAAGAGAAGAAGGCCGAGCCCGCGAAGAAGTAGGCTTCACCCCTTCAGCAATGCCAAAGCGCCCCGATGGGGCGCTTTGTTTTTTCACGACCGCCACAGCGGTTCAGCAGTTGCTCCCTCCCCTCACCCCTCACCCCTCACCCCTCACCCCTCACCCCTCACGCCTCACGCCTCACCGCTTCCATGAGATGCTCCCGGATCCAGGCGTCGAGCTGTGCCGGTGGCAGCGCGCCGGAGACTCGGTCCACCTCGCGGCCGCGCCGGAACAGTACCAACGTCGGGATGCTACGTATCGCGTACTGCGCCGCAAGCGTCGGCTGCGCCTGCGTGTCGACCTTCACGAGTCGTAGTTGCGTGGCAAACCGCGTCGCCGCCTGAGCAAAGGCCGGCGCCATCGTGCGGCATGGCCCGCACCACGGCGCCCAGAAGTCGACCAGCACCGGCAGGTCATTTTTGGCGATGTGCTGCGGAAAACGCGCCGCGTCGAGCTCGAGCGGTTTTCCGTCGAATAGAGGTCGGTGGCACACCCCGCACTTCGGTCGATCGTGCAATCGCTCCGGCGGCACGCGGTTCACCCCGTCACAATGCGGACAGACGACATGTAGCGCACCCACGCTAAGGCCCTCCCTTTTCGATTAACGCGTGGGCTTTAATTAGGGTCGACGCCGCGGGATTTCCACCGCGCCCCGGCGTTGTTACTTCTTTTTCGGGGCCGGCTTCTTCCCGGGGGTCTGCTTTTTCGCGCCCCTCGGCGCGGAGGACTTCTTCGCGGCTTTTCCCTTGGCGGTCGGCTTTCCCCGTCCCGCCGCCTTCTTCGCCGGTGGCGCCATCATTTCATGCGATCGGGCAGTTCCGCCGCGGGAGCCGCGCGGCTGCCCGCGTAGCGGATGGTAAGCACCCCCGCGGCGACCACCAGCACCGCCCCGAGAAATGAATACACATCCGGAACCTCGCCCCAGAAAACGAGGCCGATGAACGTGGCGAACACGACCGTGGAATAGGTGAATGGCCCGACCTGCGCGGCGGGCGCGTGGGCGTAGGCGCGCGTCAGCAGCAACTGCGCGAGGCTGGCGACCGCGCCGATCAGGATGAGCAACGCCCAAAGCTCCGGCTCCGGCGTGCGCCAGGCCCAGGCGAGCGGTGCGGCCGAACCCACGGTGCAGACGAGACTGAAGTAAAACACGATGCGCGACGCGGATTCGCTGCGCGTGAGGCGGCGGATGCCGACCATGGCAAATGCCGTAAAGAGCCCCGAGGCAAGCCCCACGAGGGACACCGGCCGGAAGAGATCGAGGCCGGGCTTGAGGATCAGCACGATGCCGACGAAACCCACGCCGATCGCAAACCACAGTCGCCGCGAGACGCCCTCGCCGAGCAACAGGAAGGCCAGAAAGGGAATAAAGAGCGGGCTTGCGTAGTTGAGCAGCGTCGCCTCGCCAAGCGGCATGTGGGCGATGGCGTAGAAGTAGCAGTACATCGCCCCGAGTCCGCACAACCCGCGCCACAGGTGTGCGAACGGGTGCCGAGTCTTAAGCGCGCCCCAGCCGCGGCGCCACAACCAGGGACTGAGCGCGAGCAGCCCCAGGGCGCTGCGGAAGAACACCACCATCTCGTTGGGCAGCCGCGCCGATGCGACCTTCACCATGGCGCCCGAGCACGCAAACAGCAACCCCGAGGCGATGAGGTAGAGCGCGCCGCGCTTTAGGTTGTCCGTGTGCATAACGGCGCCAACGGTCAGCGTCTCTGTCCCGCGCACAGCTTGAGCTCGAGCGGATCGGGATTGAGATAGGCCTGGCGCGCAAGCTCGGGATGGGGGAAGCGCCGCAGATGACGCCGGAGCAGCGTCAGCGGCGTCCCCCGGGACGCTTTGCCCGTGCGATAGGCGCGGATGGCAGCGAGTAACTCGGTCCGGTCGCGTCCGCCGAGGCGCGGCTCCAGTGTTTTCGCCGCCATCGTCAGTGCGCGGGTGTGGCGCTCGCGCGTGGCGGGAGATTGCAGCGCCGCCATGAAACGCCGGCCGTACGCCTGGGAAAGATTCTTGATTTCACCCCGCTGCGCCCGGGCGACGATTCGCCCGAGGGCGCGGTAATGCCCCGGGCCGTGCACCAGCAACGCGAGCTTGTGCGCGGCATGAAACGCGCGTAGCCGCGCCGCCGTGATGCCCGAAGCCTCGAAGTCGCGCCAGCGGCGGTAGGCGAGGACGCGTTCGATGAAGTTGTCCCGGACCCGTGGGTCGCCGAGGCGGCCCTCCTCCTCCGCCGGCAATAACGGCAGCGCCTCCAGCACCGCGGCGGCGTAGATGCCGCGGCCGCAGCGCGGCCCCTTGGGGGTGCGCACCGGCACACGCACCAAGCCGCAGCTCGGCGAACGGCTCTTGAAGATATAACCGCTGAGGTCGCGCTCCGCCCGCGCCATCCGCCGCCCATACCGCTTCAACTGCGCGGTCACATCGACCGCGGGACCGTGCACGCGCACCGCATGGGGGTGGCTCACGTTCCCGACCAGATGAATCGGCGCGCGCGGCACGCCCAGCCCGATCGCCACCTCGGGGCAGAGCGGCACCAGGTCGAAATATTTGTTCAGGGTCTGCGCGACGTAGTCGTCACGCTTGTGGCCGCCGTCGTAGCGGACGCGCTCGCCCAGCAGACAACTGCTCACGCCCAGGCGAAGCCGCCGACCCTTGGGGGTCGGCCGGGAATTTACGAAATGCCGCCTCCCGCGTCGCATGCGCCGATTGTGCGGCAGGCGCGGGCGCGCTCACAAGCGCGGGCGCGTGGTGCGCCCGCGTCGGAGAACGGCGGGACCGCTAGGCCTTGCAGGTCTTGAAGCCGAAGAGCGTGTACGCCGGGCACCAGCCGATCAGGGCGGTGACGAGCGGGACGACGCCGATCCAGCCCCAGGGCGTCTGGGGACCGACGAATACCAGGCTCAACAGTACGAGCCCGCCGACGATGCGCGCCACGCGGTCAATACCGCCGATGTTCTTCATCATGACAAATCTCCGTAAGGTTGGGATGGGTGACGGAGGCCAGTAAACCACAAACGCCGCGGGCGTTCCGTGACTAAGTCACCGTAAGCCGCTCCAACGCCGCGCGGTCGGCGATCTCGATGCGTCCGCGGGCAAGCCGCACCCAGGCCCGGCGCTCGAAGTCCTTGAGCAGGCGGCTCACCACCTCGCGCGCCGTGCCGAGCTCGGTCGCGAGCTGCTGATGCGTGGCGGCGACGGCGCCGTCTGCGGAGGCGAGAAGCAGGAGCCGCTGCGCCAGGCGCGCGTCGATGCGCCCGAAGGCGACCTCCTGCACCAGCGCCATCAGCCGCGAGAGGCGTTCGCCGAGGGAGCCGAACACGAATTGCCGGAAACCCGGACTGGCGGCGACCGCCTCGTCGAACAGGCCCTTCGGCATGGCGACCGCTTGCACCGCCGTTTCGGTCACGCCCTCCGCGGGATAGGGCTCGCCGGCGAACAAACAAGAAGTGGTAAGCACGCAGGTCTCACCCGAACCCACGCGATAGAGCACGATCTCGCGGCCGGATTCGGAAACCGTCTGCACCCGCACCGCGCCTTCCGACACGAGCAAATAATTACGGCAGGGATCCCCGACGCGGAACACGCTTGTGCCGGGCTCGATCCGCATGACGGAGAGCCGCTCGGCGATGCGCCGCCATGCGGGATCGGAAATCGCCCGCAGCGGCGGGAAACGGTTCAACCAGTCGGGCGGTTCGGCGGGACTCATGTGCGCGGCATACGATACGCCTCCCCCGCCCCCCGCCACAATCCGCATGGGGGGCGGCCGCCGCGTGCGGCGCCCTACCACCGTACGGCGATGTCGGTGAGAGCAGGCTACGGTAGGTCTCGGGGGGTCGTCAGGCCCTGCTGCCGCCGAAGTCGAAGTCCCCCGTCGGGAAGTAGATGAACCCGAGCAGCGCAAACCGCAAGTCCTCGTTGGAGGCGGTGTCGGGATTGGTATCGCCGCCGACATCGGCGACGAGTTTCAGATTCTTCCCGAATGTGCGCGTGATGGCGAGCGAGACATGCCGGAACGCATTGCGCTCACCCGGAACGTCGCGGTTGCTACGGTATCCGATGTGAAAGTGCATCGCCCAGGGAGCGGGTTCGTGGGAAGTCACGAGTGACAAGCTGTAATCCTAGAAAAAACAGTTAACCGCAGGTGAACGCAGATAAACGCGGATATTCAATGCGCCGCCGGTATTCGCCGGTCCACCGAAAGGGCGAATGGCTTCGGTGCATCAACGGCATGATTCATTTGCGTTCATCTGCGGTTAAACGCCGTTTTATAGGGTAATTGAATTTTCCGGCGCCGAGCCCATCGGCCTCGCCGCCCGTCGCGAAAGTCACCCCGGGCTTGAGCGCCAGGCTCAGATTCCTGCGTGCGTTCTCACAAAACCGCCAGATGGACCGCCGCCGCAGGCGCGGCAACACCGACATCTCCGCAAAGGCTAGGCCAATAAGGACTCAGATCAAACCGTTGCCGATCAATGTGTCAGGTTAGATCGAGCTCTATCAGCCGCGCGCATCGCGACAGGTACGCCCGCGCACGGGCGGGAGCGCGGGGCGCCGGGGCGTCATCGGCTTGGGCCCCGGAACCCCAGTCCGTAACACCCACCGTGACACGCCGCCGCGGCACGCCAAGCAGGAGACGCTCGTGCGGGGGGCGCCGCGGTCGTTTCGGTTCAGCGCCCGCGCAGCAGCTTCGCGCTGTTTCCTTGGCGGTTGCGCTGCCCGACCCCCTAGAACGATCGTGCGCGTCAAAAACTCGGCGAAAACCCCTTTGGCGACCTGATACGGCACTACAGCGGTCTCGCGTTCGTGCCGATAACTGGAGGCATCAACCCTTAACTCTTACGCACGGAGCGCAAACCATGTACAAGAATTTTCTCGTCCTGGCGTTTCTCACGGTTTCCCTCGGCGGTTGCGGCGGTGGCGGCTCGAGTTCGACGACAACAACAACGACAACGAGCGATAACAACAGCGCCGGCACCGTCACGATCAGCGGCGCCGCAACCACGATCGCGTCCGCCGCGCCCGGCTTCAAGGGCAAGGCCGCGCGCCGCGCATTCGCGAGCGCGTCGGTGGGCCTGTATCAGATCTCTCCGGACGGCACCGCGACGCAGGTGAGCATCGGTACGGTGACCACGGACGCCTCCGGCAACTACAGCATCCCGAACGTGCCGGTTCCGACCACCGGCACCGGCGCCGCGACCGACTTTTATTACGAGGTGCGCGTAACCGACGGCGCCACCACGGTCGCAGCCCCGGTCGCGCCCGCGGCCAACACCACGGTCGACGTGAACCCGGAAACCGACCTCGCCGCCAAGGTTTTGTCCGATGTCGCCGACGTCCCCGGCATGACCGCACTGCCGACCCCCTCGGCGGATCTCATTGAAGCGGTGCGCCGGCAGGTGGCGGACAACGCGGTCGACCTCGCGACCAGCGGTGCCCTGGACATCCCGGCAGCCGGCGCTGCGACAGCGGTGGCGAGCGCCAACGGCCTTGCGGCGGGCGGTGGAAACGCCGAGAAAATGTACAAGGCCGTGCAGTTTGAGTCGGAGGCGATCGGTCTCGCGGCGGACGCGACAACCACCGCGAGCGAGGCGGCCGCGTACCTGAAGCGTGTGACGCGCGAGGGCTGCAATCAAGCGGCGAGCGGCAACCCGCTGCCGGCGGCGGCCGCGGAAGTGCTCGGCGCCGCGTTCTTGACCGACGCGACATACACCGCGCAGCAAGTGATCGCCGCCTATAACGCGAATGGCGGCACGGTCGATGCGGCGGCGAAGATCTCTCAATTCGCGACGATGCTGACCAGCATCGATACCAAGCTGGCGGCCACCACCGACAGCGGCTTGACTGCGGCGGAGCAAATCGCCCTCTTCGCCAAACGCGATCTGACCGGCTCGGCGTTTGGCAGCAGTACCGCATTGAACGTCGACCAGGCCGTGTCGCTGCTGCAGAGCCTGTCGTACGACCAGAGCCAGACGCTGAGCCAAAACAACCGGCCGTGCAACGCCGGCAATATCGACATGACGCACGTAATCGCCAGCCTGACCAACAGCAGTGATCTTACGGCGGCCAAGATCGCGGACGCCGAGATCTACCACGACAGCGGCTTTGGCTGCGATGCCAACGCCGGCAAGGGGCATTTCCGCGCCGACATCGACGTGTATGTGCCGACCGGCGTAGTGGACTCCGTCACCATCGCCTCGACGGACACCGCCGCGCTCAACAGCGGTTCCGTGACGCTGACTCGGAACGGCAGTCGCTGGCAAAGCAACACCGATGGCGTGTGCGTGAACATGGGCACCAGCGTGACCTACACCATCACCGCGGTGACGACCGGGGGCAACGTGAACAGCACCGTCACGCGCAACCACCCGAACGTCCCGGAGGCGATGACCACGATCAACGGTGGCACGCCCACCCTCAACGGGCAGCCGAATGTCTTTACCGTCAAGCGGCCCGTGTACAGTTGGGAGTCACCGGCAACGAAACTGGCATCAATCGCCGGCGCACCCAGCGACAGCGCGGTGAAGTACACCTATGAGTTCTCGCACGTCGCCGTTCAGGGTCATTCCCTGGCCGGCGGGCCGCTTTCGCAGTGCGGCCAAAACAACGCCTTCGGCGAGCGTGCGATGTACTCCGTGAGCAGTTTCATACCCAGCGTCGACTGCGACCCGGCCGCCTGCGCGGCCGCCGTCAACGCCGCGCAAGGGTCGACCGTAATTACCGAGGGTCAAATCAACTGTCGCATGAATATTCAAACCTACCTGGTCGACGCGTACGACCGGTTGCTGGGACAGGCGGCCGGCCACTTCCGCGAGTTCTGCATCGATAGCAACGGCGACGGTGACTGCGGCATCTAGTTCAGGATTCCTCCAGGCAAAAACTTGACCGCCTTAAGGCAACCCCTTAAGGCGGTTTTTTTTGCTTACCGGCCGTAAATCTCGTGCGCCGGGTGAGTTCGGGACCGCGCTTGCGTGCCGGATAAAAACGCACGCCCGAGAAAACCGGCGGAAGATCGGCTAGCGGTAGGAGCGGAACTGGCCGACCACCACGCCCTGGATGCGCACGCGCGCGGCCGAGAGCCGAAGCGGCGCCATCCCGGCGTTCGCCGGACGCAGGGTGACGGTGCCGTCGTGGTTCTTCTGGAGGCGCTTGAGCGTCGCCTCGTGGTTGTCGATGAGCGCCACGACGATCTCGCCGTTGTCCGCCGTCTCGCGCTTCTCCACGATCACCATGTCGCCGTCGAGGATCCCGTCCTCGATCATGGAATCGCCCGCCACGCGCAGCACGAAACGGTTGCGGTTCACGAAAAACTCGGAAAGGTCGATCTCCTCTTCGCCGGGGATGGCCTCGATCGGCCGGCCGGCGGCGATCCGCCCGAGCAGCGGCAGCACCGCGGGCGCGGCCGCATTTCGGTCCGCGCGCAGGCGTACGCCGCGGGCGCGCTCCGGCTCGATCGCGATGAGGCCCTCGGATTCGAGCGCGCGCAGATGCCGGTGCACGGTCCCGCGCGAGGAAATCCCCAGGTGCCGCGCGATCTCGCGCAGCTTCGGGGCATAGCCGTGGCGGGCGACGTAGGCGCGGATGAAATCGTGGACCTCGCGGCCGCGGTCGGTCGGCATAACAGAAGCCCTACTCGCTCCGCTCGTTCGTCCTGTCCAATGTAATGTTCTCCTTTTGTTCTCAACCAGAATAGCCCGGCGCCGGGCCCGGCACAAGCACCCAACGCTCGGCGCGCTGCTAAAATGGGGCATGATCCACGCACACACCGTGAAGACGACTGACACAAACACAAACGGGCGAGCCGTGCGCCGTGCGCCTGGACCGCATCCGCTCCGCGGAGCCGGCATGAGAGGTCTCGCCGTTGCGGTGTGGCTCACGCTGCTCGCGCTCCCCGCCGCGGCGCAGACCTGCGCGCCCGACGGCGTTCAGGTCCAGGTGCTCGGCTCGGGCGGACCGGAGCTCGCCGGCAACCGCGCCGCATCGGGTTACCTCGTGTGGATCGAGGGCAAGGCGCGCGTGCTCGTCGATTTCGGCGCCGGCGCCGCGCTGCGTTTCGGTGCGGCCGGCGCCAACGCGGCCGATCTGGATGCGGTCCTCCTCACCCGCCTGCACGCCGAATACACGACCGACCTGCCGGCGCTGCTGCACTCCTCGCTTTCCGAGGGCCGCGCACGGCCGCTCCCGGTGTACGGGCCGGCGGGCAATAAGTCCATGCCCTCGACGGTGGCGTTCGTGCGCGCGTTGTTCGACAGCACGCGCGGCGCCTACCGCCATCTCGGCGATGTTCTGAATCCCATGGCGCGACAGGCCCACAAGCTCGTGCCGCACGATGTGCGTGCGGCACCCGCGCGCATCGGCCTGCCGCGGAAATCCGCGGAGGAGACCGCCCCGGTCTACGCCGGCGAGCGCCTGCGCGCGAGCGCCGCACCCGTAACCCACGACAACGCCCCGGCGCTCGTCTGGCGCATCGAAGCCGAAGGCAAAAGCATCGTCTTCGGCGGCGACGCCCTCGAGGACGGCGATCTCGAAAAATTCGTGCGCGGCGCGGACCTGCTCATCGCGCACCACGCCGTTGCCGAGGTCGCTGCCGACGCGGAGCGCGCACCGCACGCGCCGCCTTCGGTCATCGGCCGCCTCGCCCGGGAAGCGGGCATAAAGCAGCTCGTGCTCTCCCACCGCACGCGCGCAACGCTGGGCCGGGAGGAGGAAAGCCTGGAGATCCTCCGCCGGCAGTACGCCGGTACCATCGCGTTCGCCAACGATCTCGATTGTTTCCGACCGTGAGTTGGTGATCCGTGAACGGTGATCCGTGAATCTCAGTCCTCAGTCCTCAGTCCTCGGTCCTGACCTCTGACCCCCGATCCCTGATTCCCCACTCCTCACGCCGCTTCCCGCCGTCGGCACAAGCCGCTGAATCGGCTGCGTTTCCCCAAACGCCTTCTTTTCGGGGGCGCGCGGCCTCATCTGCTATGCTTAACAAACAAGAGACTGGATACGCAAACACGACGATGGAAGCGATAACCCTGGCGCGATTGCGGAAAATCGCAGGCAGATCCGAGCAGGAGCTCGATCTCGCCGAAGCCGCGTTGCTCATCGCGGCCGAGGAGTATCCGGACCTCGACGTCGCGGGCTATCTGCGCCGGCTCGATGAGCTTGCCGAAGGGCTGCGCGGCAAGCTGCCGGAAAAGCCGGACCTCGAGCACGCCGTCGCCGCGCTCAACCGCTTTATGTTCGAGGAGCAGGGTTTCAGCGGCGATACCGAGAACTACTACGACCCGCGCAACAGCTTTCTCAACGAGGTGCTCGACCGCCGGCGCGGCGTCCCCATCACGCTTTCCATCATTTATATGGAGATCGGCTGGCGGCTCGGCCTGCCGCTGGAGGGCGTGTCCTTCCCCGGCCATTTCCTCGTGAAGCTCGCGACCGCCGAAGGCGATGTCGTGCTCGATCCGTTCCACGGCGGTGTTCCGCTTTCGGAGGAGGACCTGCGCGAGCGGCTCGATGAGACCTATAGCGATCTGCGGGGCTTGAATGCGCCGCTCGAGCGGCTGCTCGCGGCTTCCGGCAAAAAAGAGATCCTGGTGCGCATGCTGCGCAACCTGAAGCTCATCTACCTGCGGGAACAGGAACCGACCAAGGCGCTCACGGTGCTCGACCGCATCCTGGTGGTCCGACCGGATCTGCCCGAGGAGCTGCGCGACCGCGCCCAGGTGTACGAGCGCCTGGAGTGCTACCGCGCGGCGGCCGAGGACTATCAGCGCTATCTCGCGCTCGCGCCGACCGCGGACGACGCCCAGGATATTCACGGCCATCTGGTCGAGCTGCGGCGCGTCGTTTCCCGCATGAATTGATGTCGCGCATGGATGCGCCTCCCGTGACGGACCCGATCGGTAACGAGTCGCCCCAAGAGCTGCCGTGGTATGTCTACATCATGGAATGCCGGGACGGCTCGTTCTACACCGGAATCACCAACGACCTCGAGCGTCGCTGCCAGCAGCACAACGAAGGCCTCGGCGCGCGCTACACCCGCGCGCGCCGGCCGGTGGTCCTGCGCTATCACGAGCAGGTCGCGAGCCGCTCCTCGGCGCTCATCCGCGAATGCGCCGTGCGGCTGCTGACACGCAGGGAAAAGGAGACCCTCGTCGGTATGGCGAAGCCGCGGACGGACACGAGCGGCTAAGCGCCGACGGCGTACGACCGGGACCGACCCGCGGTTGCCGCGATTATTGCGGCGGCACGAATCTATTTGAACATGCCCGAGAGGCTGTATCTGCGCCGGCGCGGGATCGAAGCCTCCATGCCGCCGCAATAATCGAAAACTCTTATGATTATCGTTATTGACCCGGCACATCCGTGCCGTTACCGATGCCATAAGAGGCGCATCCGGCCTGCCTTCGTTCAAGTACAATCGTGCCGGGTCAATAGCCGCCAACCCGCCTGAACGAGAAATCGAACACCTCGTGCCCGAGCCTGCGGCCGCGCGCCTCGAAGCGCGTCAGCGGGCGCTCATCCGGCCGCGGTGCGAACGCGCCCGCGCCGGCCACGTTGTCCCAGCCCGGCGCCGGTGTGAGCGCCGCGAGTATCCCCTGCGCATAGTCGCGCCAGTCGGTGGCGAGGTAAAGCCGCCCGCCGATCTTGAGCTTGCGCCGTAGCAACTCCAGGAACTGCGGCTGCACCAGACGGCGCTTCTGGTGCCGCTTCTTCGGCCAGGGGTCGGGAAAGAAGATATAAACGGCGGCGAGCGCCTCGTCCAGGATGTCGCGTGCAAGCACCTCGCTGGCGTCGGCGCAGAGGAGCCGTACGTTCGCCAGCCCCTCGGCCTCGATCCGGCGCAACAGCCGCCCCACGCCGGGACGGTGCACCTCGATACCCAAGTAGTTGCACTCCGGATGCCGCGCGGCCATGGCGGCCAGCGCATCGCCATTGCCGAAGCCGATCTCGAGATGAACCGGCGCTTCACGCCCGAAGATCGCCGAAAAATCGAGCGGGCGATCTCCGGGCGCGACGCCGTAGCGGGGCCACAACTCCGCGAGCGCCCGCCGCTGCGCCTCCGTCATGCGCCCCTCGCGGCGCACGAAGCTGCGGATGGGGCGATGTGGGGAGGAAGGGAGGATCATGTATGAGTTCTTGCCGCAGAGACGCAGAGGACGCAGAGAAAGGCGGGGCGGCGCTGCGCGCCGGAACTCACCACTCCGGTCATCTTTATCCTCTGCGTTCTCTGCGTCTCTGCGGCAAGGACTCTTAAAAGAACGTCCCGCCGAGCGGCGAGGACGGCGAGCCGTATTGCTTGCGCGGCATGCGCCCGGCCAGGTACGCCTCGCGCCCGGCCTCGACCGCCTTTTTCATCGCGTGCGCCATGAGCACGGGGTTCCGCGCCGCCGCAATGGCGGTGTTCATGAGCACGCCGTCGCAGCCGAGCTCCATGGCGATCGCGGCGTCGCTTGCGGTGCCGACACCCGCGTCCACCAGGATCGGCACCTTGGCCTCCTCGACGATGAAGCGGATGTTGTAGGGGTTGCGGATGCCCAGCCCCGAGCCGATGGGGGCGGCGAGCGGCATCACCGCCACGCAGCCCATCTCGGCGAAACGCTTGGCCACGATGGGATCGTCGTTGGTGTACACCATCACCTTAAAACCATCCTTTATAAGAATTTCGGCGGCCGCGAGCGTCTGGGGGATGTCGGGAAAGAGCGTCTTCTCATCGCCCAGCACCTCGAGCTTCACGAGGTCGTGCCCATCGAGCAGCTCGCGCGCCAAGCGACAGGTGCGCACCGCGTCCTCGACGCTGAAGCAACCCGCGGTGTTGGGAAGGTAGGTGTACTTCGACGGCGGCAAGACGTCGAGCAGGCTCGGCTCGTTCGGGTTCTGGCCGATGTTGGTGCGCCGGATCGCGACCGTGACGATCTCGGCCCCGCTCGCCTCGACCGCGCGGCGGGTCTCCTCGAGGTCCCTGTACTTGCCGGTGCCCACGAGCAGCCGCGAGGTGTACGCCTTGCCGGCGATCACGAGCGGGTCGTTGGGTGTGGAATGAATCGTCTCGGCGGTTACCGCCATGTGCCACCTCCGATCGCGAACACCACTTCCACGCGATCATCCTCGTGCAGTTGATAGCCCTCGTGCCGGCTGCGCGGCACGATCTCGCGGTTCACCTCCACCGCCACGCGATGGCCGGTCAACCCGAGCTGCTCCAGCAGCGCGCCGACGGTGAGCGGCGCATTGAACTGTTTTTCCTGGCCGTTGAGTTGAATCTTCATGGAACGAAACAACTGGGATAAATCCGGCGCGGGAATCAGGCTCAATGATAATTCATCGCCCGCGCGCGGCCAACGCGCTAGTCGATGGGAAACCCCACGCCGAGCAGGTAGTTGTCCGAGTCGGTGCTGTTGCTGGTCAATACCCGCTGCCAGGACAGCCGCAGCGAGTAGTCGACGAAACGCCGCCCCACGGTCGCGCCGAGGAGACCGTTCAGGCGGTGCTGGTTGATATGCGCGTCGCCGTCGATGCGCGTGGCGAAGGATACGTAGGCGCCGGCGCCGGCGGACAGCGACCAACCGTTGGTCTCGGTCAGCGCCCACAGGGCGCCGGCGATGCCATCGCGCTTGAGGTTGGGCTTGTGGCCCTCGTTCAGATAGGCCACCGACCAGGCGTAGCGGTCGCGGAACAGGCGCCGGTACTCCACCGACCCGGCGGTGTCGAGGTCGTTTGCCGCGTTGTTGTCAACGGACTGACCGATCCCGATATTGAGCTCGCCGGCGCGCGCGATGGGCGCCAGCAATATCAGCACGCCTGCCAGAATCGCGATTCTCACGTGCCCCTCCTGTGCCCGTCCTTTGATTTCCAACCCCGTCATGACAAAATGCTATACTATTTCGCGTTCGTCTCGTAGTTCCCGCGGGTGTAGTTCAATGGTAGAACGAGAGCTTCCCAAGCTTTAGGCGTGGGTTCGATTCCCATCACCCGCTCCATACTTCCAGGAGGTCCGGCTTGAAAAAGACCCTTAAAGTCCCGGCCGTCCTGGTCGGCGTCGTCCTCGGTCTGATTCTGATCCTCGCGGTCGCCCTGCCGTTCCTCATCGACCCCAACCAGTACAAGGGGCAGATCGTCCAGGCGGTCAAGGACCAGACCGGCCGCGATCTCAAAATCGAGGGCAAGATCGGTCTCTCCATCTTTCCGTGGATCGGGCTTCGGATCGCGGGCGTGGAGCTCGCCAACGCGCCCGGTTTCGGCAGGGAGCCCTTCGCCCGGATCGAGTCCGCCGGCGTGCAGGTGGCGTTATGGCCGCTGCTGCGCAAGGAAATCGCGGTCGACACCGTGCGCCTCGAAGGGCTCACGCTCAACCTCGCACGCAGTCCGAAAGGCGTGACCAATTGGGACGATCTCATCGCCGCCTCGCGCGCCGCGAAACCGGAGGAGAAAAAGGAGAAACCCGCCGCACCGCAGAAGGCCGCGCCCGCGGCGCCGCCCGCGCTGCACGTCCGCGGCCTCGACATCCGCCGCGCCGACATCCGTTGGGATGACCGGGCGAGCGGCGCGCGCTACGCGGTGCAGGGCCTGGAGCTCAAGACCGGCGCGATCGCGCTCGGCGAACCGGTGGACCTCAAGCTCGGCTTCAATCTCGAGTCCGGCCAGCCGCCGCTGCGCACGCGCGTGGACCTCAAGGGCCGCGTGAACTTCAACCCCGAGCGCCAGACGCTCGACATCCCGAATCTGGCGCTCAACGTGGGCGAGCTGGCACTCACGGCGAACGTCCAAGGCACCAAAATGCTCGATGCGCCGAGTGTCGCCGGCACGATCGAGATCGCCGCCTTCAACCCGCGCGCGCTCATGGAGAAATTCGGCGCCGCCTACGCAGCCGCCGACAACAACGCGCTCACCCGGGCCACGCTCAAGACCCGCTTCCAGGCGGGCCCGAACGACGCCGCGCTCAAGGAGCTTGCGGTTTCGCTCGACGACAGCCGGCTCACCGGGGCGCTTGCGGTACGCAACTTCGCGAAGCCCGCGATCCAATTCGATCTCGCGCTCGACAAAATCGACATCGACCGCTATCTCCCGCCGCCCGCGCCCAAGGAGGCGGCGAAACCGGCCGCGCCGGCCGCGGGCGCGAAGCCCGCGGAGATTCCGCTGGCGCCGCTGCGCGCGCTCACCGCCAACGGCAAGCTGCGCATCCAGAGCCTCAAGGCCTTCGGCCTCAGCACCACCGACGCGCTGCTGCAGCTCGACGCCGCGGGCGGCCTGATTAAGCTCGGCCCCAATCAGGCCAAGCTCTACGGCGGCGCTTACCGGGGCAATTCCCAGCTCGATGCGCGCGGCAACGTAGCCGCGCTCAACCTCGACGAATCCCTGAGCGGCGTGCAGCTCGCGCCGCTGCTCAAAGACGCGCTCCGGTTCGAGCAGGTCGCCGGCGCGGCGCAGGTGAGCGCCAAGCTCACGGCCCAGGGCCTGGACCCCGCCCGAATCAAGTCGTCCCTGAACGGCACGGCGCAGTTCGCGGTCCGGGACGGCGTGGCCAAGGGCGTCGATCTCAAAAAGATGTACGGCACCATCGAGTCCGCCATACAGCAGAAGTCCGCCCAGAACCTCAAGGAACTGCCGCCCAAGCCGGGCGATGAAACGCGCTTTTCGCAGCTCAACGGCAGCGCCGTCATCCGAAACGGCGTGGTGCAGAACGACGATCTCAAGGTGCAGGTGCCGAACCTGGTGAACGTGAGCGGCAAAGGCGCGGTGAACCTGCCGCAGGAATCGGTGGACTACACGGTCGTCGTCGGTGCTTACGGCGTGCGCGTCACCGGGCCGTTCTCCGACCTCAAGTTCCGGCCGGAAGTGAAGGATCTGGGAAAACAGATCGTGGAGAAGAAACTGGAGCAGAAGAAAGAAGCGGTCAAAGAAGATCTCAAGCAGAAGCTCAAGGGGAAACTCAAGCTCTTTTAGGTAACCGTCATGGCGCGCGTCCACGGGATCCGGTCGCTGCCTTTGCTCCTGGGGCTCTGGGCCGCTCCGGCGTCGGCCGTGACAATCATCGAGACGAGCGTGACCCACGACGCCGGCCGCTACACGGTGCGCTTCGATGTGCTGATCGACGCCGGAATCGAGCGCGTCCGGCCCCTGGTCGCGGATTACGATCGGCTCACGCGCCTGTCCCCGATCGTCGTCGAAAGCCGGGTGCTCGCGACCCGCGCCGACGGCGGCCAGCGCATCCAGGTCACGCTGAACGGCTGCATACTGATCTTCTGCAAGACCATCAAGAAGGTGCAGGAGGTGCGGACCGCGGTCGACGGTGCCGTTACCGCGCGCACCGACCCCGGGGAGAGCGATTTCACCTTTGCCGAGGAGCGCTGGCGCGTCCTGCCGCAGGCGCAACGCACGCACATCCGTTACGAGGCCGAGTTCGTGCCGGGGTTTTTCGTGCCGCCCCTGATCGGTCCGTGGATCGTCAAATCCAAGATCCGCACGGAGCTCGAAACCACGGCCGCGCGGCTCGAACTCCTGGCCGCCGAGGAACACGCGCCGGCGGACGCCCCCGTTCAGGAAAATACGCAATGAGTCGCGAGACCTTGAGCCGTCGCCTGCTCGCCTGGTACGACCGCCACGGACGTAAACGGCTGCCGTGGAAGCAGGGCCGCGACCCCTACCGCATCTGGGTCTCCGAGGTCATGCTGCAGCAGACCCAGGTCGCGACGGTCATCCCCTACTTCGAGCGCTTTGTCGCGCGCTTTCCCGACGTGCGCGCGCTGGCGCGCGCGAGCCTCGATGCGGTGCTGCACCGCTGGAGCGGGCTCGGCTACTACGCCCGCGCCCGCAACCTGCACCGCTGCGCCGCGGAGATCCTCGCCAGACACGACGGTGTGTTCCCGCAGGATTTCGAAGCGGTGCGGCGGCTGCCCGGCATCGGCCGCTCGACCGCGGGCGCGATCCTCGCGCTCGCCTTCGACCGGCGCCACGCGATCCTGGACGGCAACGTCAAGCGCGTGCTCGCGCGCTACCACGTCATCGCCGAGCCGCTCGGCCGGCGCGCGACGGAGGAACAATTATGGCGGCTCGCGGAGCGCCATACACCGCGGGAGCGCCTCGCCGACTACACCCAGGCGATCATGGACCTGGGCGCGACGGTTTGCACACGCGCGCATCCCGACTGCCCGCGCTGCCCGCTCGCGCGCGGTTGCCAGGCTCGCCGCGCCGGCGACCCGCGGGATTATCCCGTGCGCGCGGCGCGCCGGCCGTTGCCGGTCCGCAAGACGCGCATGCTCCTCATCCGCGACGGCGCCGAGCGCGTGCTGCTGCAACAGCGGCCGCCCGCGGGGCTCTGGGGCGGGCTGTGGAGCCTCCCCGAATGCGACGGCGCCGACGTGCGCCGCTGGTGCCGCGCGCACCTCGGCCTCGACATCGAACCCGAGAGACCCTGGCCGGTGCGGCGCCACCGCTTCACGCACTTTCGCCTCGACATCACGCCCGTCCCCGCGCGCGTCGTAGGGGAAGGCCGCTCTCGGCATCCTGCCGCCCGCGGCACGCGCACATCCCTGTGCATCGCCGGGCCGGCCATGGAGAACGCCGCCTCGGTCTGGTATAACCTCGAACGTGCGGATGCGCGCGGTCTGGCGGCGCCGGTGAAAACCATGCTCGAACGATTGCGTGCGAGTCGGAGTGTTGCCGAATGCAGTTAGAAGGAAGTTCTTATTTGATCTTTTGACGCGAAGGCGCAAAGACGCAAAGAAAACTAGCCACAAGAAGCCCGAAGAAAATCTTTGCGTCTTTGCGCCTTTGCGTCAAAAACTCATAAAGCAGGAGTCGACTGATGGCTCGTATGGTGAAGTGCGTGAAGCTCGGTAAAGAAGCCGAAGGGCTGGATTTCCCGACCTACCCCGGGGCGCTCGGCAAACGGATCTTCGAGAACGTCTCGAAAGAGGCCTGGAAGATGTGGCTCGGCCACCAGACCATGCTCATGAACGAGTATCGCTTGAGCCCCCTCGACCCCAAGGCGCGCAAGTTGATCGAGGGCGAGATGGAGAAGTTCTTCTTCGGCGAGGGCGCCAAGCCGCCGGAAGGCTACGTCCCCCCCAAATAGCCGGCCGCCCGGCGCGGCGTTGGTCTGGAATAGTTTTCACCACAGAGGGCACAGAGGACACAGAGAATGATTGATTCGCAAAACGACGAATGCCGTGTCTGAGATACTTCACGTTGAAGTTGATCAGCAGACCGGTCTTGTATCCTGATAACCTGTCCATTCTCGTCTTTCTCTGTGTCCTCTGTGGTGAATAAGCTTTCCGACCGCCGGCTTCGTCCCATGTTACGCAACACCCGTGAATCCTGGGGCGCGCCCGCCAAGCTGCTGCATTGGACCATGGCGGCGCTCGTCTTCGCGCAATTCGCGCTCGGCTGGCTGGCCGCGAGCTGGCGGCTGTCGCCGACGAAATTGAATCTCTTCGTCTGGCACAAATCCACCGGAATTCTGCTCCTCGCGCTCGTGACCGTGCGGATCGTCTGGCGGTTGCTGAATCCCACGCCGGCCCTGCCCGCGGGCCTGCCGCGCTGGGAACGCGCCGCGGCGCGGGCGAGCCACCTGTTGCTCTACCTCCTGCTGGTCGCGATGCCGCTCACCGGCTGGATCATCAACTCGACCGCCAACATCCCGTTCCGCGTCTTCTGGCTGTTTCCGCTGCCGGATATCACGGCGCCCGACAAGGCGCTCGAGGAGCTCGCCAAGAAGGTGCATCTGGGACTGTTCATCGCGCTGGCGCTCACGCTGACCGTGCATATCGGCGCCGCGCTGCGCCATCACTTCGTGAAGCACAATGACATTCTCGCCCGCATGCTCCCGGGTAAAGGACGGCGCGCATGAACCTGCGCGCCCGCCTGGCCGGCGCGCTGCTCCTCGCTTCGGTCGGCGCGACCGCGCCGGCGGCGGACTGGGGCATGGACGCGGCGGCGAGCCGACTGGAGTTCATCGCGACTTACGAGCGTCAGGCCGCGCCGGGCGTCTTCCGCCGGTTCAACACGCGCCTTCGATTCGACCCCGAGCGCCCGCAGGGCGGCCGGCTGCACGTGACGGTCATGCTCGCAAACACCGACATGGACAGCACCGACATCAACGAGGCGATCCGCGCGCCGGAGTGGTTCGACCTGGCGCGCTTCCAGCAAGCGGAGTTCACGAGCAGCGACATCCGCCGCACCGCGCCGCGGCAGTACGTGGCGCGCGGCGTGTTGCGCCTGAAGGGCGTCAACCGGGAAGTGACGGTGCCGTTCACCTGGGACGGCGCGGGCGATACCGCGGTGATGGCGGGCGAGCTCACGCTCGACCGCACGGCGTTCGGCATCGGCACCGGCGAATGGGCCGCGGGCGATCCGATCGGGCTGCACGTAAAGGTGAAGTTCAAGGTGACACTGCGCAAGGCCGGCTGATATGCGAAAGGCATCGTTACTCGCCGTGCTTCTGCTCGCCGCGGCCTGCGCCCCGCTCGTTAAGCCACCGGCGGTTTCCGAGCCGCCGCGCGCGCCCGCCGCTTTCCCCGAAGAGTTCTACCGGCAGGCCGGCGAGCGCGGCGAGCCGGTATTCCGCATCGACCCGCAGCGCTCGCAGGCGGTCATTCATGTTTACCGCGGCGGGCCGCTGGCGCGCTTCGGGCACGATCACGCGATCGCGAGCCGGCGCCTGCACGGGTACATCCTGCTGCCCCGCCGGCTCGACGCCGCGCAGGCCGACCTGTACGTGCCGCTCGAATCCCTGAGCGTGGACGATCCCGCGCTGCGGGCGCAGGCGGGATTCGACACCACTGTTTCGGCGGCGGACATCGCCGGAACGCGGCGCAACATGCTCGAGAAGGTCCTCGAAGCCGAGCGCTACCCCTTCGCGGTCCTGCACCTCAGCCGCCCCGAGGGCGAGCTGCCCGCGCTCATCCTGAACGCCGAGATCGGCCTGCACGGCGTGACGCAGACGCTGCGCCTTCCGGTCGAGATCGAGCCGGCCGCCGGCGAGCTGCGCGCGCATGGGCGGTTTTCCCTGCGGCAGACCGAATTCGGTATCACCCCCTACAGCCTGCTGGGCGGGGCGCTACAGGTGCAGGACCGTATCGACTTGGAGTTCGAGGTCCGCGCCCGCCGGCTATAGGCGACAAACGGGGCCGGCCTGAAGCGGACTACCGGCCGACATGAGTCATTTTTACAAACCCCCGGGGCTTCTCTATAATCCGCCCTCCCCCGGCCGGGTAGCTCAGTTGGTAGAGCAGCGGATTGAAAATCCGCGTGTCGGCGGTTCAATTCCGTCCCCGGCCACCAATTTCCCAGTCAGCCCATACCGATTCATATCGGTCTACGCTATCCTTAAGGTCATATCGAGCAGGGGGCGGCTTTCATGGGGCAAGTTTTGACGTCAGCTAGACCCGATCCTCGCGAGGTACCCACCTACACTCTCGCTGAGGCCGCTTATTACCTTGGAATCCCCGTCGCGACACTGCGCTCTTGGGTGCTTGGACGGCAGTATCCTGTCGCTGCCGGCAAGAGGTTATTTGCCCCGATAATCGAAATTGCTGACAAGAAAAATCGTCGCCTCTCCTTTATCAATCTGGTCGAGGCGCACGTACTGAGCGCCATCCGGCGCGAGCATGAAATCCGTCTGCCCAATGTCAGACGGGCCATCAAGTATCTGCGCAGCAAACTCCGCTCGCGCCATCCGCTGGCCGACCAGCACTTCGAAACCGATGGCCTCGATCTATTCGTCCAGGAGTACGGTCGGTTAATCAACATCACGCGCGACGGCCAACTGGCGATGCGTAATGTCCTGCAATCCTTCCTCAAGCGCGTCAAGCGCGACGCCCAAGGTTCGCCGGTCAAGCTGTATCTGTTCGTGCGCGGCGCCGTCGAAGAGCCATTCGCCGTGGTCGTCGATCCTACCGTTTCTTTCGGTCGGCCGGTGCTGGAAGGCACCGGCATCCCGACGGAAATTCTCGCCCAACGCTACAAGGCCGGTGACTCGTATGAGCAGTTAGTGGAGGACTATGGACGGCCCAAAGAAGAAATCGAAGAAGCCATCCGCTACGAACTCCTCAAAGCCGCTTGATGATGTCGTCTTCTTCGTTGACCGCTCGCTCGGAAGAAAGGCCGTTCCCGAAGCACTGCGCGCCGCCGGTGCACGGGTAGAAGTTCACGACGATCACCTCCCGCAGAACGCCAAGGACGAGGACTGGCTCGCCTATATCGGCGAACGCAACTGGGTGGCGCTTACCCAGGACGCCCGCATCCGCCACCACGAGCTGGAATTCAAGGCCCTGCTGCGCGCCAAAGTCCGCACCTTCGTGCTCACCGCCAAGGGCTTGCGGGGCGAGGAAAACGCGGCCATTATCGTGAACGCCCTGCCGGCCATGTTGCATATTCTGGCGAAGCATCCCGGACCGTTCGTGGCCCGCATTGCCCGCAACAGCAAGGTCGAGATGCTGTACGCGGGCGTCGGCAAGAGACCGTCATAACTACAAAGCCGGTTCACCTAGAAGTCAGGAATCCCCGTGTTCGAACAAGCCTTCAAAAACATCGACGACGTCCTCTGGAAAGAGGCCGGTTGCACCACCCAGCTGGATTACACCGAGCAGACTTCGTGGCAAAGAAATCGCTGCTGCACCAAGCCTTCAGCGGCCAGCTTTGAGCCGGCTTGACACAAAACTTGACTTACACTTGACACGTGACTAGCCTTTTCCCATGGCTTATGTCCCGCAATTCACCATCACCCCGGCCCTGCTTGCTGAAGTGGAGCAGGTGGCGGCGTTGCGCGAGCGCATTCAAAGCGCCGTGGTGGACCTTGCCTGGGTTCCCGCCCTGCAGAAGGACACCCGCACGCGCAACGGACATGCCTCGACGGCCATCGAGGGGAATCCGCTGACCCTCGAACAGGTGCGCGCTTTGGAGGAAGGACGCGAACTTTCGGCGTCCGGCGCGCGGCCCAAGCGGGAGATCCTTAATTATTTCGCCGGGCTGCGCTATGTGGAAAAAAACGTGGCCAAAAAAACCATCCGCCATGCGCACATTCTGGAGCTGCACCGGATTCTGGCCGGGGAGGTGATGGATCAGGGCGAGGCCGGGAAATACCGGACGATCGCGGTTCGGGTCGGGCGGTATCTCCCCCCGCCGCCGAATGCCGTTTCGGGGCTGATGTTCGAGTTGCTGGAATGGTGGAACACGGCTTCAAAGAAGCTCTCGCCGGTGCTCAGTTCGGCCATACTGCATTACCGCTTCGAGTCCATCCATCCTTTCGCCGATGGCAACGGCCGCACGGGCCGGGCGCTCGCTTTGTGGGAGCTCTACCGGCGCGGCTTCGACACCCATCATATTTTTTCGGTGGACGAATATTAC
>MFSU01000028.1 GCA_001785115.1 Candidatus Muproteobacteria bacterium RBG_16_65_34 | reverse complement strand
TTCTTTTGGTAGCTTTTCTTTGCACGAGCAAAGAAAAGCTACCTGCCGTGGGTCAGCCACCCACAAGTAGCTTTTCAGATCATCGCCGAAGGCGATTCAACATCGACATAAACCCGACAAAGCGCAACCGGTGAAACGCAGCCGGGCCACATCAAATCACTCATGCGCTGGCGCAAAGAGCCCGTTTCAGGATACCTCGCGCATCGGCGCCGCGCGGGCGGCCTCGGGCTCGGTGAGCGCCGGCTTCCCGAGGTGATAGCCCTGGCCGTAATCGACGCCGATCTCGCCGAGCAACCGGAAGTCCTCTTCGCTTTCGACGAACTCGGCGATGGTTTCCTTGCCGAGCGCGTGGGCGATGTCGTTCATGGCCCGTACCATCGCCTGATCTACGGGGCTCGCGATCAGGTTGCGCACGAAGCGGCCGTCGATCTTGACGTAATCGACCGGCAGCTCCCGGAGATAGGCGAACGAGGCCATGCCGCTTCCGAAATCATCGAGCGCTACCAGGCAGCCGAGCGTGCGCAGCCGCATGAGGAAGGCCGTGGCCGTGTTCATGTCGGCGATCGCCGCGGTCTCGGTGACCTCGAAGGTCAGCGCCGCGGCATCGACGCCGTTTTCGGCGATGCACTGCGTGACAAGGTCGGCGACCGCGGGCGCGCCGAGCGACTGCGCGGAGAGGTTGATCGCGAAGCGCATCGTGGGGTCGCGCCGGCGTCGCTCCGTCAGGAGCGCGATCGCGTGGCGGATGACCCAGCGGTCGATCTCCACCGAAAGTCCGAAGCGCTCCGCGGTGGGGAGAAACCCCCCGGGCATGATGAGCGCGCCGTCGTCCTCGCGCAGGCGCACGAGGATCTCGTGGCAGGCGACGGCGCGCGTGCGCGTGTGCACCACCGGCTGGGTGGCGAGCACGAAGCGGTCCTTCTCGATCGCCTCGCGGATGCGGCGCGACCAGCCCATGTCGAGCGACATGATCTGCACGTCCTTGGCGTCCGCCGCGGAGAAGACGTGCACGCTGTTGCGCCCGGCGCGCTTGGCGAGGTGGCAGGCGAGATCCGCCTGCGACATCGCCTCGGTGGGCGACTGCGTGCGGGCGTCCATCACGGCCACCCCGATAGAGCAGCCGATGGCCACCGCCTTGCCCTCGTGCTGAAAGGCGTAGTCGGCGAGGTGGTGGCGGAACGACTCCGCGACCTTGTCCACGAGGTCCGGGGCGATATCGTAGACGAGTATGATGAACTCATCGCCCCCCAGGCGCGCCACGAGATCGCTCTTGCGCCCCCGGCGGCTGAGCACGCCGGCGACCTCGATGAGCAGCTGATCCCCGGCCGCGTGGCCCAGGGTGTCGTTGACGTATTTGAAGTTGTCGAGGTCGAGGTAGAGCAGTGCGCAGGTGTTCTTTTCGTTGCGTTTCACCCGCTCCACGAGCCGCTCGAGTTCCGCCAGGAAGTAGGTGCGGTTATAGAGTCCTGTGAGGCCGTCGTGTTCCGCCATCCGGCGCAGGTTCTCCATCATCGACTTGCGCTCGGTGATGTTGGCGAGCAGCGCGGTGTACTTGGTCTTGCCCTCGAACTCCATGCGGCCGATCTTGAGCGCGAGCGCGAAGGTCGAGCCGTTCTGGTGCAAGCCGATGACCTCGCCCTCGTGGCCGACCAGGCGCTGGATCTCCGAGCGCATGAAGTGCTCCACATAGTCGCCGCGGTTCTCGCGCGATTCGGGCGAAACGATCCGCGCGATCGAGGTGCCGATGATCTCGGCCTCGGTCCAGCCGAAGAGCCGCTCGGCGGCCTTGTTCCAGGTCTCGATTTGACCGCGTTCGTTGAAGGTGACGATGCCCTCGGCGGTGGTGTCGAGAATGGTCCGCATCCGCTGCTCGCGCATCTGGACGTTTTGGAGCAGCGCCTTGCGCTCGCTGATGTCGGCGATCATGCCGAGGAACAGGCGCCGCCCGTTCACGTGCATCTCCGTCACGCGCAGCCCGATGGGGAGCGGGATCCCGTCCTTGCGCAGGCCGACCACCTCGCGCTCCTGGCCGAGGAGGCATTTTTTTCCGGTTTCGAGGTAGCGGCCGATATAGCCGTCGTGCTGACTGCGGTGCGGCTCGGGCATCAGGAGCTTGACGTTTTGCCCCAGGACTTCGGAGGCCGGATAGCCGAAGAGTTTTTCCGCGGCGGGGTTGAAGCCCTCGATCAGCCCGTCCTCGTCGATTGTGACGATGGCGTCGGCCGCGTAGGTGAGCACCGCCGCGAGCCGTTCCTGGCGCGTGCGCACCTGCTCGCGCATGTGCCGGAAGGCCTCGACCAGATCTCGTATCTCCACCGTGGGCGTGGCCAACACCGGGAGGTCCTGCGCGCTTTCGGCCTCGGACTTGAGCGCCTGCGCCACGCGCGCGAGCGGACGGCGAATATGGAACGCAAACACCGCCGCCCCGCCGGCCGACCCCAGGAGCACGAGCAGCACGAACACCCAGAGGTTGTCTGACACGCGCTCGGCCACGCGCTCGAGCGTCTCGATGTTCCGCGCCGAGTCGGTCTCGGTGTCGCGCTCGAATACGCGCAGCGCCTGCGAGGCGCGCATGAACAGCGGCTGAATGGTGCCCCGCAGCAAGGCCTGGTCCGCGCGCCCGCCGCCCGAGGCGTCGATCGCGCGCAGCTCCCGGTAGCGCTGGAGCCAGTCGCGATATGCCCGCTGCATGATCCTGAGCGATTCGCCCTGCCGCGGGCTCAACCGCCCTTGCCGCTCGAGGGACGCCAGGGCCTCGAGGTGGTTGCCCAGCAGCTCGGCGTGGGGTTTGACCTCGTCGGCCCGGGCGCGGGCGGCGTGCTTCGCGTCATCGAGCGCGACGAAACCCTTGGCGACCCACAGGCGGTTGGCATTGGTCATGAGGGTCAGGACGTGGCGTGCCTCGGAGAAGCGCTCGGTGACTCCGAGCCGCTCCCCGTCGGCGCGCGCGCCCCGCGCCTCGTCCAGGGCGCGGGTGGCGGCGTCGTAGAACTCCGCGGCCGCAGGCGCCATCCGCGTGGTCAGGATCGCCATTGTCGGGAACAGCCGCTGCGGGTCGCCGCGGATGTCCAAGGCGCGGCGCACTTCGGCGGAAAGTTTGGTCAAGTCCTGGTGCAGTTGCGCGGCGACCTCGCGCGAGTAGGCGGATCGCCGAAGCCGTTCGTTGCCGGCGAGGGTGCGGGCGTCCGCGACCAGGCGCCCCAGCAGGTCCTGGATCGCACGCCGCTGCCGCCCGTCGGGGGCGAGGAGATAGCTCTGGAAGGTGAGCTGGCAATCCTCCAGATCGTTTCCCAGGTCGCGGATTTGGTCGCTCAGTTGCCTGTGCTCGGACTGGTTGGCGGTGTTTTCGCGCACGGCATCGCCGACGTGGCGATCGGTGATCCAGGCGGCGGCGGCGAGCAGCAGCACGGTGATCCCCACGACATGGAGATAGCGCCCGAGCAGGCTGTGCAGGCCGAGCGTCTGGAGCAGGCGCTGCCGGATCGCGGCGCCGCCGGGCGAGTCGGTTCGACGTTCAGTACGCATACGCTCCTTGCCGGGCCGGGTCGTGGGGAAATTGGCGCGCAGGCTCCTTTTTATCCGGTGCGGCGCTGTCGGTCTTTCCCAGGTTCACGCTGCAAAAGCCAGACCACTATATTTTGCAGACAAAACAAAAGCGACCGCCGCCGGAAGCTGAAATTCGCCTCTCCGCGCCGATTCTCAGGACGGTTATCGGCCTAAGGCCATGAAAGTTTAGGAAAAGCCTGGGAAACAGGCGATGCGGACCACCAAGGCTCAGTGCGCGCGGCGCTTCAGGGCGGCCACGAGTTTTTGCAGCGCCTGGCCGCGGTGGGAGAGTTGGTTCTTCGTCTCCGGCGGCAATTCGGCGGAGGAGCAGTCATGGGTAGACACAAAGAAAACAGGGTCGTAGCCGAAGCCGTTTGTGCCGCGCGGCTCGAAGAGAATGCGCCCTTCCCAGGTGCCCTGGCAGATGAGGGGGGTGGGGTCGAACTCGTGGCGCAGGTAGACCAAGAGGCACTGGAAGCGCGCCGTGCGCTCGGCCTCCGGGACGCCGATGAGATCGGCAAGCAGTTTCCTCAAGTTCTGTTCGTCGCTCGCCCCGTGCCCGGCGTAGCGCGCGGAGTAAATTCCCGGTGCGCCGTTCAGCGCATCCACCTCGAGGCCCGAGTCGTCGGCGATCGCGGGCAGGTCCGTGTGGCGGGAGGCGGCGCGCGCCTTGAGGATCGCGTTCTCGACGAAGGTGAGGCCCGTCTCCTCGATCTCCGGCACGCCGAAGTCCGACTGCGGCACGACGGTCAAATCGAGCCCCGCGAGCATCTGGTTGATCTCGCGCACCTTGCCGGGGTTGCCGCTCGCCAGAACGATCTGTCTACTCATCAGTTGCAAACAAAAATAGACAGGATTAACAGGATTTCTCAGGATTAACAGGATTAAAGCATTAAAACAGGATTAACAAGATTAAAGATTTTTTTGAAGTAATCCTGTTAATCCTGAGAAATCCTGTTAATCCTGTCCATTCTTCATTTCATTTCGAGCGCCTGTTTTTGGCGCGCGATGAGCTGCCGGATGCCGGCCTCGGCGAGCCCGGTCATGGCGAGCATCTGCGCTTTCGTGAACGGCTGGCCCTCGGCCGTGCCCTGGATCTCGATGAAACCCTCTCCATCATCCATCACGAAGTTCATGTCGGTCTCGGCGCTCGAATCCTCGGCATAGTCGAGATCGAGGATCGCCGCGCCCCGGTAGATGCCGGCCGATACCGACGCCACCAGATGCCGGAGCGGATCGTTCGCGATGAGTTTCTGCGCGCGCAGGTGCCGGATGGCGTCGGCGAGCGCGACGCAGCCGCCGGTGATGGAGGCCGTGCGCGTGCCGCCGTCGGCCTGGATCACGTCGCAGTCCACGGTGACGGTGCGCTCGCCGAGGCGCTTCAGGTCCACCGCGGCGCGCAGGCTGCGCCCGATCAGGCGCTGGATCTCCTGGGTGCGACCGCCCTGTTTACCGGCGGCGGCCTCGCGCGGCATGCGGCTGCCGGTCGAGCGCGGGAGCATCCCGTATTCCGCTGTCACCCAGCCCTGACCCTTGCCCTTGAGAAACGGCGGCACCCGCTCGTCGACGCTGGCGGTGCAGATGACGCGGGTGTCGCCGAACTCGATCAACACCGAGCCCTCGGCGTGCTTGGTGTAATCGCGGGTGATTTTGATGTCGCGCAGTTGGTCCGGCGTGCGTCCGCTGGGTCTCATAGCATCAGGTACGAGGTGCGAGGGAAAAGGTACGAGCGGCAAGATACAAGATAGAGGATCAGAAGGAAAGCCGGACTGCCGGCGCCCCCTCGTACCTCCAATCTGGGATCAGGGGTCATTGAAAGTGCGGAATGCGGAATGGGGAATGCGGAATGGAACATCAAATGCCACGACCTCAGTTCACCCATCACCCATCACGGCTCACGGATCACCGTTCACCGATCACGGTCACGAATCACGAGTCACGGTTTTTTCTGTTTCCGTGCTTCAGCGTGGCGCTGACGTGCGCGGCGGTGTCCCACAGGGTCTTCTCGTCCACGACCGTCTCGGCGTTGCCCTGAAGCGGCACTCCGGCGGGTTTGTCCTCCTGCCAGCGCAGGCAGACGGCGCTCAGATTGTCGCTGGAGCCCTTCATTTTCCGCTCCGCACCGTGCAGCATGTCCTCCACCGCCTCCTCGATCGACGGCTGCTCGAGGTAGTGGCGCAGCGCCTCCGGCGCGTGCGCCTCCCACACCCCGTCGGTACACAGCAGCAGCACATCGTCGCGCTGGAGCGCGGTCTCCTCCCCGAGGCTGATGGTGGGCTTGTTCGGCCCCCCGACGCATTTCGTGAGCCGCCCCTTCTGGGGATGGCTCTGCATCTCCTCCTCGGTGAGCAGTCCGTCCTGGCGCATCTGCTCGATGGTGGAGTGGTCCTGGGTGCGCCGCATCAGGCGCTTGCCCCGGAAGTGATACAGGCGCGAGTCGCCCACGTGCGCCCAGTAGGCGTAGCCGTCCTGCACCAGGCAGGCGACGCAGGTCGTGCGCGGCTCGAGCCGCGGGCGGCTCGCGGCGGCGTGCCGGCCGATGGCGGTGTGCGCCTGCAGGATCGCCAGCGCCAAGAACGCCGAGGGCCGGGTGATAACGGCCGCGCGCACGCTGCGGAAGGCGCGCACGAGCGCCTGCGTGAGGATCTCGGCCGCGATCTCGCCGCCGCGGTGGCCCCCCAGGCCGTCGGCGAGCACCATGAGCACGGCGTTGTCGCGCTCGGCCACCGCCGCGCGGTCCTCGTTCGTGGGCCGCGAGCCGCGCAGGCTGTAGTGCGCGAGCTGATAGTTCACGTGGACTCGTCCTTGCGCCACGGCAGCCTGAGACCCAGCCGTCCGAGCAGCGACTCGGACCCGGCCTCCCCCGGCGGCGTGTGGGGCCGATCGAACGCCGCGAGCAGCTCGTCCACGCTTTGCGGCCGCTCGACCTGATTCATCTGCAGACACCAGTCCACGGCCTCCAGCAGCTCGCGCGAGTAGCGCCGCGCGAACTCGCGCACCGCGGGTTTGTAGGCGTCGTGCTCCGCGCGCTCGGTGGCGGGCGGCGGCGCTTTGCCGCTCAGGCAGGCCCACATCGTGGCGCCGATGGCGTAGAGGTCGGTCCACGGGCCGATGTGGCCGCGCAGGTGTTGCTCGAGGGGGGCGAAGCCCGGGGTGAGGGTGTGCGGCCCGGCGCGCCGGTTGTCGACGAACGCCGCGGCGGCCGCGCCGAAATCGAGCAGCAGCGGCCGGCCCCCGGGACGCAGGAAGATGTTCGCGGGCTTGATGTCGAGGTGCAGCAGGTTGTTGCGGTGCAGCTCGCGCAGGCCATCGAGCAGTTGCGGGAACACGGTGCGCATGAATTTCTCGCTCACCTCGGGCGCGCGGCGCTTGACGTACCAGCGCAGGTCCTTGCCCCGCTCGTGCTCCATGACCATGTACACGGTGTTGTTTTCGCGGAAGAAGTCGGTCACGCGCACGATGTTGGGGTGGTTGATTTTGGCGAGCACCGCGGCCTCGTCGAAGAAGCGCTTCATCCCCTGGCGGAAGCTCGGCGAGCTGCCGGCCGAGAGGCTCTCGACGGACTCGTTCTCGCGGCGCGTCGCCTTCTCGCTCGGCAAGTACTCCTTGATCACCACCGGTTTGCGGGCTTCGATATCGTAGGCGAGGTAGACAATGCTGAAGCCGCCGCCGCCCAGGGTCTTGGCGATGCGGTAATGGTGCAGCAGGTAGCCCGGAGGGAGGGCGTTTTTAATCGTTACGGCCACGCGATACCTTCGACGATGCGGCGGGGCGCGGGAGCGCCGGCCTCCACTTATATATACCATAGCGCACCACCGGCGGGACGGCGGCCCGAAGCGGGTTTCGCCCACGGGGCTTTCAGTTTACCATCCGCAGCCATGCAATCCGGCAATCCCCGCGCATGATACTCAGCATGACCGCCTTCGCCCGGCGCGAGGCCGGCACCGCCGCGGGCAGCCTCACCTGGGAGCTGCGCTCCGTCAATCACCGCTACCTCGAGACCGCGCTGCGGCTGCCGGAGGAGCTGCGCGGGCTCGAGCCGCGCGTGCGCGAGGAGATCGGCCGGCGCCTCACGCGCGGCAAAGTGGACGGCACGCTGCGCTTCCAGCCCAGGGAGGCCTCGGCCCAGGCGTTCGAGGTGGACGAGCCGCAGCTCGCGCGCCTGCTCGATACACTTCAGGCGATCCGCGGGCGCGCGGGCGAGGCCCTCGCGCCCTCGGCCCTCGAACTGCTGCGCTGGCCCGGGGTGCTCCAGGTCGCGGCTCTGAACGTCGATGACCTGAACGCCCGCGCCCTGGAGTTGCTCGCCCAGACGCTCGATGAGCTGGTGGCGGGCCGCGCGCGCGAAGGCGGGCGGCTCGCGGAGGTTCTCGCCCAGCGCCTCGACGCCATGGAGAAAATCGTCGCCGAGGTGCGCCGGCTGATGCCCGAGACCGTCGCCGCCTTCCGCGAGCGCTTGCGCGCGCGCTTGAGCGAGGTGAAACAAAGCCTCGATCCGAACCGCCTCGAGCAGGAGATCGTGCTCTTCGTCCAGAAAAGCGACGTGGCCGAAGAGCTCGATCGACTCACCGCGCACCTCGCCGAGACCCGGCGCAGCCTCGCGGCCGGCGGCCAGATCGGCCGGCGGCTGGATTTCCTGATGCAGGAGTTCAATCGCGAGGCCAACACGCTCGGGTCGAAGTCCGTGGACATCCGCATGACCAACGCCGCGGTGGAATTGAAGGTGCTGATCGAGCAGATGCGCGAGCAGGTCCAAAACATCGAATAAGATCTTGTAACCGCAGATAAACGCAGATGAACGCGGATTTTGGAAACAAAAACCCATTTTGGATTTTCTATCTGCGTCATTGACCCGGCACGATTGCACTTGAACGAAGACAGGCCGCGATGGGCATCTCCGGGCATTCCTAATGGCACGGACATGCCGGGTCAATGACGAAAGTCCTTAAGAATTTTCGATTATTGCGGCGGCGCGAGGGCTTCGATCCCGGGCCGGGGAAACAACAGTCGGCCGGAAATGTTTAAATAGATTCGTGCCGCCGCAATAATCCGCGTTCATCTGCGGTTCCGATTTTATGAATAGTAAAGGGAAGCTTTTCATTCTTTCCGCCGCCTCCGGCACCGGCAAGACGAGCCTGGCGAATGCGCTCGTCGAGGGCCTGCCGGATCTGGAGTTTTCCGTGTCGCACACCACGCGCGCCCCGCGCCCGGGCGAGCGCCACGGTGCGCATTACTACTTCGTCCGCCGCGCGGAGTTCGACGCCATGGTCGCGCGCGGCGAGTTCCTCGAGCACGCCACCGTCTTCGGCAACTCCTACGGCACCGCGCGCGCCGAGGTCGAGCAGAGGCTCGGGCGGGGCGAGAGCGTGGTTCTCGACATCGACTGGCAGGGCGCGCGCACGGTCAAGCGCCTGCTGCCCGAGGCGGTGAGTATCTTCATCTTGCCGCCCTCGCGCGCCGCGCTCGAGGAGCGGCTCATCAAGCGCGGCCAGGACAGCCCGGCGACGATCGCCCGGCGCATGGCCGAGGCGGTGTCCGAGATGCGTCACTACCCCGAGTTCGACTACGTCGTGGTGAACGACGACTTCGACGCCGCTTTAAGCGATCTCCGGGCCATTATCCTCGGGCGGGGCGCGCCCCGACCCCCGACCCTGGACCCCGCCGAGCTGCTGCGCGACTGACAGGATGCTGGAAACGGGCGGCGGTTATCGGCTAAGATGAAAACCGGCGCACATCCACTCCCCCAGAGGGTGCCCCACGGGCGACGCACCCGGCCACGGCTGGCGCGCTGTTTCTGTCCCATTCAAACGATCATTAGAGGTACTGGCATGGCCCGCATCACGGTAGAGGATTGTCTTGCAAATGTGGAAAACCGCTTCCAGCTCGTGCTGGTGGCAAGCCGGCGCGCGCGGCAGCTGATGCTGGGCGCGGAGCCCTGCGTGGCGCGGGAAAACGACAAGCCCACGGTGATCTCGCTACGCGAGATCGCCGGCGGATTCGTCACCAACGCGATCCTGGATGAAGAGGCGCCGCCGGCCGGAACCGAGGCAGATGAAGACGCAGCCAACCAAACCACGCTGGCCGGACCCGGTCCCGCAGTCGAAGACGCGGGGAGCGGACTCGGGGTCTGACCCGACGGCGCACGCGGCGCAGGGCCCGCAGCCGAAATCTGCCGCCGATTCCCCTGTCGGCGCGCAGCGGTTTCAGATCGCGGATCTCTGCGCCGTTCTTGAGGCCTATCTCGAGCCCCAGGACGTCGCCGACGTCTATCGCGCCTACCTGTTCAGCGCCGCGGCCCACGAGGGCCAGCGCCGCATCAGCGGCGAGCCCTACATCTTCCATCCGCTCGAGGTGGCGCGCATCCTGGCCGGGATGCGCCTCGACGCCAAGAGCATCGCGGCCGCCATCCTGCACGATGTAATCGAGGACACGGCGACCGCCAAGGAAAAACTCGCGCACGAGTTCGGGCGTGACGTCGCCGAGCTCGTGGACGGCGTCTCCAAGATCACGCGCATCGAGTTCCAGTCCCAGGAGGAGGCGCAGGCGGAGAACTTCCGCAAGATGTTGCTCGCGATGGCGAGCGACATCCGTGTGATTCTCATCAAGCTTGCCGATCGGCTCCACAACATGCGCACCCTCGAGGCGCTGCCGCTCGCGCGCCGCCGTGCCATCGCCCGCGAGACGATCGACATCTACGCCCCGATCGCCAACCGCCTCGGCGTGCGCCAGTGGGCGCTCGACCTCGAGGACCTGGCGTTCCAGGCGCTTTATCCGATGCGCTACCGCATCGTCGCGGAGGCCGTGCGCAAGCGCCACGGCAACCGCAAGGCGATCCTGGAAAAAATCCGCAACGCCGTCGTGGGTCAGATCGGGCAGGAAGGCCTCGAGGCCGAGGTGCAGGGGCGCGAGAAGAACCTCTACAGCATCTACAGGAAGATGCACGCCAAACGCCTCACGTTCGAGCAGGTGTACGACGTCTACGGCTTCCGCGTCATCGTGGACAAGGTGGACACCTGCTACCGCGCGCTCGGCGTGATCCACAACCTCTACAAACCGATCCCCGGGCGCTTCAAGGACTACATCGCCATCCCCAAGGCCAACGGCTACCAGTCGCTGCACACGGTGGTGTTCGGGCCGTTCGGCGTCTCGATCGAGGTGCAGATCCGCACGCGCGAGATGCACCGCGTGGCCGAGGCCGGGGTCGCCTCCCACTGGCTCTACAAGAGCGGCGACGCGAGCCCCAACCACATGCAGCAGCGCGCGCTCCAGTGGCTCAAGGACCTGCTCGAAACCCAGCAGCAGGCGGGCAACCCGCGCGAGTTCCTGGAGCACCTGAAGGTCGATCTCTTCCCGGACGAGGTCTACGTGTTCACCCCCAACGGCGAGATCAAGAAGCTGCCGCGCGGGGCGACCGTGATCGACTTCGCCTACGACGTGCACACCGATCTCGGCAACCGCTGCGTCGGCGCCAAGGTGAACCACGAGCTGGCGCCGCTGCGCACCGTGCTGCGCAACGGCGACCACGTCGAGGTCATCACCGCCGAGTGGGCCCGGCCCAACCCGGGCTGGCTCGATTACGTCGTGACCGGCAAGGCGCGCGCCCACATCCGCGGTTTTCTCAAAAACCAGAAATTCGGCGAGGCGGCGAAGCTCGGGCGCAGGCTGCTCGAGCGCGCGTTCAAGGACCTGGGCGTGGAGCCGGGACAGATTACCGACGCGATGGGCGAGGCGCTCGCCGCCAACCTGAAGCTTGGGAGCTGGAATGCGCTGCTCGCCGAGATCGGCCTGGGCAACCGCCTGGCGGCGGTCGTGACGCGCCAACTCGCGCCCGCAGCGCCGGGCGCGCCCGCGGAGGGGACGAAGGAGAAAACCAAGACGCCGAGCCTCGCGATTCGCGGCACCGAAGGGGTGGTGGTGACCTATGCGCGCTGCTGTCGCCCGATCCCGGGCGATCCGATCCTCGGCGTGCTCTCCTCCGGCCGCGGGATCGTGGTGCACACCGAGGACTGCCCCAACCTCGCGAAGTACCGCAAGCATCCGCAGCAGTGGATCGACGTGCAGTGGGAATCGGAGATCGCGGGCGTCTTCCCGGTGAATATCCGCGTGGAGGTCAAGAACCAGCGGGGCGTGCTCGCCTCCGTGGCCGCCATCATCGCGGAGCAGGAGGCCAATATCGACACCGTGAACTTCGACGACCGCGACGGCCAGTACACCGCCATGGATTTCACCGTCGAGGTGCGCGACCGCGTGCACCTGGCGCGTATCCTGCGCCGCCTGCGGGCGCTCGAATCGGTGGTGCGGATCAATCGAAAAAAGGGATAGTGATGAGCGATGTGTAATGGGTGATGGGCAACGACGCTGACCCATCACCCATCACCCATTACCCATTACCCATCACCCATTACCCATCACCCATTACCCGATCGAGGAAGCAATGAAACGCCAGATAATCAGCACAAACAGCGCCCCCGAGGCGATCGGAACCTATTCGCAGGCCGTGAAGGTCGGCGACACCGTTTATCTCTCCGGCCAGATCCCGCTCGACCCGGTGTCCATGCGGCCCGCCGCCGGCGGCCCGCGCGCGCAGATCGCGCGCGTGTTCGAGAACCTGAAGGCCGTCGCCGCCGCCGCCGGCGGCTCGCTCGCGGATACGGTGAAGCTCAATGTTTACCTCACCGACCTCGCCGACTTTCAGTTCGTGAACGAGGCGATGGCCCGGTACTTCAAGGAGCCGTACCCGGCGCGCGCCGCGGTGGGCGTCGCCGCCCTGCCCAAGGGGGCGCGGGTCGAGATGGACGCCATTCTGGTACTCGGCAAGAAGGGCTCCGTCAAGGTCGCCAAGAGGGGAAAGAAGAAGGCTTCGAGGCGCCGTCGCTAATGCGGAATGGCGAGTGCGGAATGCGGAATGAAAGATGGAAAAGAGAATCCGCGGACTTGATTCCGCATTCCGAATTCCGCACTCCGCATTTGAGACGGACATCGCCGCGCTCTCGATCACCGCGCTTAAAGGAGTAGGTCCCAAGCTCAAGGACAAGCTCGCGCGTCTCGGGCTCGACACCGTCCAGGACGTGCTGTTCCACCTGCCGTTCCGCTACCAGGATCGCACGCGCCTGAGGCCCATCGGCGGTCTCGTGCCGGGTCAGGAAGCCGTCGTCGTCGCGCAGGTGGAGCTCGCCGATATCGTCTACCGCGGCCGGCGCAGCCTCGTCGTGCGCGTGGCCGACGGCACCGGCCATCTGATCCTGCGGTTCTTTCATTTCAGCGCCGCGCAGAAAGAGAATCTCACGCGCGGCCGGACGCTCAAGCTCTTCGGCGAGGCGCGCGAAGGCCCGATGGGGCTTGAGATCGTGCATCCCGAGTACGAGCTCATCGGGGAAGGCGCGTCGCCCAAAGCCGACGAGCATCTGACGCCGGTCTATCCCGCGACCACGGGGTTGCATCAGCTGAGCCTGCGCAAGCTCACGCAAAAGGCGCTCGACGGCTACCTCGAGCACATCCCGGAATGGCTGCCGCAGGAAATACTCGCGCCGCTTAAGCTCCCGACGCTTCAGGAGGCGCTCGCCTACGTGCACCGCCCGCCGCCGGGCGCGCCGGTTCAGACGCTCGAAGCGGGAACGCATCCCGCGCAACAGCGGCTCGCCTTCGAGGAGATGCTGGCGTTTCACCTGAGCCTGAAGCGCCTGCGCGCGCGCATGCAGCGCCACGCCGCCCCGAAACTCGACGGCGCGGGCAAACTCACGCAGGCGCTGTTGCACAGTCTGCCGTTCGCGCCCACGGGCGCGCAGCGGCGCGTGATCGGCGAGATCGCGCGCGATCTCGGGCAGCCGTATCCGATGCAGCGCCTGGTGCAGGGCGACGTGGGCTCGGGCAAGACGCTGGTGGCGGCCGCGGCCTGTCTCACGGCGATCGAGTCGGGCTTCCAGGCGGCGGTGATGGCGCCCACCGAGCTGCTGGCCGAGCAGCACCGGCACAACTTCACCCGATGGCTTGCGCCGCTCGGGATCGAGGCGGCGCTGCTCTCCGGCAAGCTCAACGCGCGCTCGCGCCGCGCCGCGCTCGCGGGCGTGCGTGAGGGTCGGGCGCGGCTCGCGGTCGGCACGCACGCGCTGTTTCAGGACGAGGTCGAATTCGAGAAGCTCGGCCTGATCGTCGTGGACGAGCAGCACCGTTTCGGCGTGCATCAGCGGCTGCTGCTGCGCGAGAAGGGCGGCCGCGACGGGATGCTCCCGCATCAGCTCATCATGACCGCGACACCGATCCCGCGCACGCTGGCGCAGTCGGTCTACGCCGATCTCGATGTCTCGGTGATCGACGAGCTGCCGCCGGGCCGAAAGCCGGTGGACACCGTCGTGCTGCCGGAGGCGCGCCGCGCCGAAGTCGTGGCGCGCGTGCGCGCGGCCTGTCTCGCCGGCCGTCAGGCCTACTGGGTCTGCCCGCTCATCGAGGAGTCGGAGGCGCTCGAATTGCAGACCGCCACCGATACCGCCGCCGCGCTTTCCCAGGCGCTGCCGGAGCTCAAGGTGGCGCTCGTGCACGGGCGCCTGAAACCGCAGCAGAAAGCGCAAATCATGGCGGCGTTCAAGGAGGGCGGCGTGCACCTGCTGGTCGCCACCACGGTGATCGAGGTCGGCGTCGACGTGCCGAACGCCACTCTCATGATCGTCGAGAATGCCGAGCGCCTGGGGTTGTCGCAGTTGCACCAGTTGCGTGGGCGGGTCGGGCGCGGCGCACAGCAAAGCGCCTGCGTGCTCATGTACGCCGCGCCGCTCTCGGAGGCGGCGCGCGCGCGGCTCACGGCCATGCGCACGACGAACGATGGCTTCGAGATCGCGCGCCGCGATCTCGAGATGCGGGGCCCGGGCGAGGTGCTCGGCACGCGCCAGACCGGCGAGCGGCAGTTTCACATCGCCGATCTCCTGCGCGATCAGGCGCTGCTGCCGCACATCGAGCGCGCCGCCGCCGTGCTGCTCGAGCGATACCCCCGGCACGTCGCGCCGATTGTCCGCCGCTGGCTCGGGACGAAGGAAAGCTACGGCGAGGTCTAGCAAGCCGCCCATCCTAGAAAAAGCAGTTAACCGCAGATGAACGCAGATGAATCAACTGGTTTGAATGACTGCCTGACGCACCCATAGGGTGAGAGAAGAAGAGTCGATAACATTCTTAAAATCTGCGGAAATCTGCGTAATCTGCGGATGCAATCGCCGTTTTTAGGATCAAGGGAACCACAAATTCCCGTTATTCACGGTACATCCGGCCCACCGCAGCGCTGTAGAGGCACGAAGCTACTGAAACAGAAATGGATTTTCTCTGCGTGCTCTGCGCTCTCTGCGGTGAAAAATATCTTTTCAGGTATTTTTAGAGGTGGCGCGCGAGCAGGACGGTCAGGTAGTTCTCGCCGCTGTTGGGACCGTCCCAGCCGACCAGTATATGTCCGTTCGAGTAATGGATGACGCCGACGGACAGGTCATAGTCCCCGAACGAGCGACCCGCGGCGAGGCGTAATATAAACTGCGCGCGCGTGCCGAAATTGCCGGTGACGCGGTCGGCATAGGCCAGACCGAAACTCGCGCTGACATAACTGTTCTCGTGCAGATCCCATTGCAGGCCGCGCGCGACGCTGATCGCGTTGTTCCAGTTCTTGCCGTTCCACCGGGCCAGCGCGACATCGTAAAAACTCTTCCGATCCCATAACGGCGGCGCGTCCTTCTGGTACCGCAGAAAAAGACCCTCCGCGCGGTAGGAGTTGCCGAAGCCATATCCCGCTTCCGCCGCGAGCTGGTCCGCGGCGGCGGTTTCCAGCGATATCAGAAACGCCAAAACGGTGAAACCCAAATAAGCCCTCATGGTTCTTGTCACCCCGTGCATCGTTACAGAGCGATGATAACGAGAATGGCGCGATTTCGGGAATGCGTGCCGGCGTTTTTTTTGGATCGTGGAAACGGCGCGCGTTGCGCTGACCGCTGCGGCGCATTCTGCTAGGATGCCTCTTTTTTCATCCGCAGACTCGATGACGCCTGCCGCCGCTTCCGTTGCCTCGGACCCGCACGCGGAACCGCTGTGGATTCCGGCGCGGCGGCTGCTGCGCTCCGGCGTGCCCGGCGATCGGCTGCCCTGGCTGCTCGACGCCGACTCGCTCACGCGGCGCATCCAGTCGTCCTGTCGCGGCGCCTTTCGGGTCGAAGTGCTGTGCCAGCGGCGCGAGCGCCCGCTGCGCAATGAGTCCCGGGCGTTGGGTCTGCGTCCCGAGACCATGGTGCTGGTGCGGCAGGTGCATCTCTATTGCGGCGCCGCGCCGTGGGTGTACGCCCGCACCGTGGTTCCCGACGCCACGCTCACCGGTCGCTGGCGCCGGCTCAAGCACCTGCGCGCGCGTTCGCTCGGTGCGCTGCTCTTCGCCGAGCACTCGGTGCGCCGCGGCGAGCTCGAGGTGACGTGCCTCACGCCGCGCGACCGTCTGTTCGGCCTCGTTGCGGCGCGGCTCCCGCGCCCGCCGCGGGCGATCTGGGGCCGGCGCTCGCTGTTTTATCTCGGCGATCGGCCGCTGTTGGTAAGCGAATTCTTTCTGCCGGAGTTGGGGGCCTTCCCGTCATGACGTTTGCGCTGCGCCTCAGAGAGTACGCCCTGCTCATGCGTCTGCACCGGCCGATCGGCATTTTGCTTCTGTTGTGGCCGACGCTGTGGGCGCTGTGGATCGCGGGGCAGGGGCGGCCCGACCTCAAGGTGCTTATCGTGTTCGTGCTCGGCGTGGTGCTCATGCGCTCGGCGGGCTGTGTCATCAACGACTACGCCGACCGCGACTTCGATCCGCACGTTGAGCGCACGCGCGAGCGCCCCATCGCCGCCGGGCGCGTTTCGCCCAGGGAGGCGCTCGTGCTGTTCGTCATTCTCTGCGTGGCTGCTTTCGGTCTGGTGCTGTTCATGAACCCACTCACGATCGCGCTGTCCGCGGTCGCGGTGCTGCTTGGGGCGAGCTATCCGTTCACCAAGCGCTACACGCACCTGCCGCAGCTCTATCTGGGCGTGGCCTTCGGCTGGTCGATCCCGATGGCGTTCGCGGCGCAGACCGGGGCGGTGCCGCCGCTCGCCTGGGTGCTGTTCGCCGCGAATGTTCTCTGGGTCATCGCCTACGATACGGCCTATGCCATGGTCGACCGCGACGACGACCTCCGCATCGGCATCAAATCCACCGCCATTTTGTTCGGGACCTACGATCGCCTGATGGTAGGATTGAGCCACACGGCGGCGCTCGGGCTGCTCGTGCTGATCGGAGCTGTCGCCGGTCGCGGGATGGCGTACTATTTCGGGCTCGCGGTTGCGGCGGGACTCGCCGCGTATCAGCAGCGCCTCATCCGCGAGCGCTCGCGCGAGGGCTGCTTCCAGGCGTTCTTGAACAACAACCGCTTCGGCGCGGCGGTGTTCACGGGGTTGTTGGCGGACTATTTATGATTTCTGAAACCGCAGATGAACGCAGATAAACGCAGATCAAAAGAGATGCACCGGTTCGCACGCGTTTTTATTCGCGTTCATCTGCGTTTATCTGCGGTTCCAAAAATATTTCGGGTATCGTCATGAAACTTTACGGCTCGTTGACATCGCCCTACGTGCGCAAGGTGCGCGTGCTCATCAGGGAGAAGAACCTCCCGGTCGAGTTCGTCGTCGCCGGACCCGGCGATCCGGGGAGCCCGGTGCCGGCGCTCAATCCGCTCGGCAAGGTGCCGGTGCTCGCACTCGACGGCGAAACCGCAGACGCGCCTCATCAAATGACAGGACGAACGAGCGAAGCGCGTAGGGCTTCCGTCTCGGCGCGCGGCCCTCTCCTCGATCCCATCGGCGACACGTTGTTCGATTCGCCGGTGATCGTCGAGTATCTCGATACGCTCGCGTCCCCGCCGCTGCTCGCTGCATCCGGCGCGGCGCGCTGGGAGATGTTGCGTTGGGAGGCGCTGGCGGACGGCATTCTCGATGCCACCGTCGCGCGCGTCATGGAGACACGCCGGCCCGCGGCGCAGCAGTCGGCGCCGGAGATCGCGCGCCAGGAAGAAAAGATCGCGCGTGCCCTGGACTATGCCGAGCGGCGGCTCAAGGACGGACCCTGGCTCGTACCGGAGCGCCTCAGCGTGGCGGATCTCGCGCTCGGCGTGGCGCTCGAGTACATCGATTTCCGCTACCCCCACGACTGGCGCGCGCGCCATCCGCGCCTGGCGCGCTGGCTCGCCGGCATCAGCGCGCGTCCCTCGCTCATCGAAACCCGCCCGCCGCAAAAGTAGCAAGTAGCAAGAAAGATTTTTCCGAGCAGTTAAACTCGCAACTCGAAACTTGACACTCGAAACTGCCTAAATATGACCCTCATCCTTCTCCTGATCGCCCTGCTCATTATTCTCGTCGGGGCCGAAACCTTCACCAACGCCCTGGAGCACATGGGCCAGCGTCTCAAAATTTCCGAAGGCGTTACCGGCTCCATCTTCGCCGCCGTGGGCACGGCGCTGCCCGAAACCATGGTGCCGATCGTTGCGGTCCTCTCCAGCGCGGCGACCCAGCAGGTGCGCGAGGAGGTCGGCGTGGGCGCGATCCTCGGCGCGCCGCTCATGCTCTCGACCCTCACCCTGTTTCTCATGGCCGCGTTCGCCGCGCACAAGCGCGGGTGGAGCGGGCATTTTCACCCGGAGCGCAGCGGGCTCAAGCGCGATCTTTCCTGGTTCCTGGCGGCGTTCGCGCTCGGCACGGTCGCGATATTCATACCGCACGAGCTCGCGCTCGCGCGCGGCGTGATCGCGCTCACGCTGGTCGTGCTGTATTTCGTGTATCTGATGCTCACCATCCGTGCCTCCGCGCGGCTCGTGGCCGACGGCCACGCCACGGCGGCGGACAATCCGCTGTATCTCACGCACCTCCTCGGGCGCTTCGGGTTGCGCGAGAATATGTTCGTGGTGCTGGCGCAGCTCGGGACCGGTCTGGCCCTGATCATCGCCGGCGCGCACGGCTTCGTGCAAGGCGTGGAGGAGCTCTCGCTTCTGCTCGGCATCTCGGCGCTTACGCTCGCGCTCCTCATTGTCCCGGTGGCGACGGAGCTGCCCGAGAAGGTGAACAGCATCCTGTGGATACGCCGCGGGCGCGATACGCTCGCCTTCGGCAATGTCACGGGCGCGATGGTGTTCCAGGGCTCGCTCCTGCCGGCGCTCGGCATCCTGCTCACCCCCTGGGAGCCGCGGCCGGAGGTCATCGCGGGCCTGGTGCTCACGCTCGCCGCGAGCGCCTATCTGCTCGTTCAGTTGCGCCGCGGCGCGCTCAAGCCCTATCACATGGTCGTGAACGGGCTCTGCTATCTGGCCTATCTCGCCATCGTGCTCGCTTAGCCGCGGCGGCCGCGTCCCCGGCAATGGGTGGATCATCCTGGAAAAAGCAGTTGTCCGCAGATTTCGCAGATGAATCATTTGGTTCGAATGACTGCCTGGCGCACCCGGGCGAGAGTAAGGAGCGTCAATCCCATTCTTAAAATCTGCGGAAATCTGCGTAATCTGCGGATGCAATCGCCATTTTTAGGATCATGACCGGCCACGAGGATTTTCCCTGCGATGCCGCCGTGAGCCTGGCCGGCCCGGCCGGTAGGCTCGAGGCGCTCACGGCGTGCCCGCCTGTCTGCGTGCATCGCACAGGCAGGGAGGAAGACCGGGCGGGCGCGGCGACCGCGGTGATCTGCCACCCGCACTCGCTGCACGGCGGCACCCTGCACAACAAGGTGGTGCACACGCTCGCGCGCGCGTTCGGCGCGCTTGGGGCGCGCACGCTGCGCTTCAATTTCCGCGGCGTCGGAAAAAGCGAAGGCGCGTACGATCTCGGGGTCGGCGAGACCGAAGATCTCCTCGCCGTGCTCGAATGGGTGCGCGCACGACGTCCGCGGGACGAACTCTGGCTCGCCGGGTTTTCCTTCGGGGCGTACGTGGCGCTGCGCGCGGCGGCGCGCTTCCCGGTCGCGCGGCTCGTGCTGGTCGCGCCGCCCGTGCCGCTTTACGATTTTGCCGCGCTTGCGCCGCGTGCGCCGGCGCTCATCGTCCAGGGCGCGGCCGACGAGGTGGTGCCCGCGCCTGCGGTGCGGGAGTGGGCGCAGGGGCTCCAACCCGCGCCGCAGCTTGTGAGCCTTCCCGGCGCGGGACACTTCTTCCATCGGCGGCTGAACGAGCTGTACGATATCGTTCTCGCGCACCTCGCGCCCCATCGGCCGCACGCCTGAAATGGCGCTGTTCTCACCGGCCCGGGACTCCGCGTAAGATTACGTCATGGCCGATATCGAATCTGCGTCGCTTCAGTTCGCCGTGATGGGCAGCCCGGTGGCCCACAGCAAGTCGCCGCGCATCCACACGCTCTTCGCCCATCAGTTCAAGCACCGCATCGAATACACCGCGATCGAGGTCGATCCGGGCGGATTTGCCCAGGCCCTCGCGCAGTTCCGCGCCGCGGGCGGGCGCGGTTTGAACGTCACCGTGCCGTTCAAGCTCGACGCTTTCCGGCTCGCCGATCACCTGAGCGACCGCGCCAAGCTCGCCGGCGCAGTCAACACCATCCGCTTCGAGCCCGACGGCACGGTCTTCGGCGACAACACCGACGGCGCCGGGCTGGTGCACGACCTCACCAAGAATCTGGAAGTCGCGATCAAGGACAAGAAGGTGCTCGTGCTCGGCGCCGGCGGGGCGGTGCGCGGCGTGCTCGCGCCGCTTCTCAAACACCACCCGGCGCTGCTCGTAATCGCCAACCGCACGGTGTCTAAGGGCAAGGAACTGGCCGAGGAGTTCGCGCACTTCGGCAGGATCGAGGCCTGCGGCTTCAACGAGCTCAAAGGCAAGCGCTTCGATATCGTCATCAACGGCACCGCGGCGAGCCTGAAGGGCGAGGTCCCGCCGCTGCCCGAAAACCTCTTCGCCAACCACGCGCTCGCCTATGACATGATGTACGGCGACAAGGCCACGCCGTTCATGGACTGGGCCGCGCTCCACGGCGCGGAGCGCATCGCCGACGGCCTCGGGATGCTCGTCGAGCAGGCCGCCGAGTCGTATCTCGTCTGGCACGGCGTGCGGCCGGAGACGAAGTCGGTGATCGCGGCGTTGCGGAAAGGAGGATAAGTTTTTCGGGCGGCCCGCGGCCGCGCTTTGTAATTGCGGGTGGCTGACCCGCGGCAGGCGACTTTTCTTTGTTCGGCCGAAAGAAAAGTCACCAAAAGAAATCCGCCCCGGAGCGCGCGCCGCGCTTTCAGCGCGGTGTCCTGCGTTTCTCGCCCCATCGGGCGCTGCGTAACTCGCCGGGCGCTCAACAACGCGCCTCGGGCTCGATCAATACTCGCTTAAATGCTCCCGGTGGGGCTGCGATACTCGGCGTGCGCTACGGGGACCGGAAAAACAAAACCTCACTCCCGCTTCGGCCGCCCTCGGTGTCCTGCTCGCCTACGAGGCGCCGGCGGCACGACCCTCAAGCTTGCCGAAATCCGGCCCCCAGGCGTAAGCTGACACGCGCCGAGCGAACAACAACAAGCGAGGGAGCGTCATGCACGACTTGGCCGTCCGCCGTCCGGGTCAGAAGGGCACGCAGCGACTGCTGCAACCCTACGGCTCGCGACTCGGTGCGTCCGTTACCGCTGCGATACCGAGGCGAAGAAGCGCTACAAGACCGTCGAGCTGATCGTCGAGGAAACGAGCTCAAGTCCGCCGCCCGAGCCCGCCGTCGAGGAAGTACCGGCGCCAAAAAACTCCGCGCACGGTCGGCGTCCGCGTCTTCTATCGCGAGCGCGAGCTGCGCGAGAAAGTTCGCACGGCTGCGGCGGGCAGTGGTCGCCCGCGGAAAAGCTCTGGCGGCTGCCTCACGAAAGGGTGCGCGCCCTCGGGCTTGGCTACCGCATCGTGAAGCGACGAGGGTTACATATGTGGAATCTGGTTTCCAGATATAGAAACCTGGTGCTATATCTGGCAACGGTTTCCATGAGTTTCTACGCGGTCTAATAAGTTAGGCATCTTAAAGATATCGCATGGGAAACAAAGACGCACGCCGATACCCTGTTGTCTCGCTTGGTGCCGAGCACCTTGTCATTGGTCATCTTATGCGTCGCAATATCCTTGCGTACAAGGCTCCACCGAACAATGAAGGCTATGATCTTATCTGTATACATCCAGACCCCAGAAAGAGTGCAGAGCAAATTCGAGTGCAAGTTAAAAGCCGGTACCAAACTGATAGTGACCGTGCTTTTCCCGTTAAAGAAAAATCGTTCTCGGCTTTCGATTACGTCATTGTTGTTTTCTTGAATAACGGTTATTACTACAAGAAAAAACCAATTCGTGAAGGTTTTGCTGAACCGGAGTTCTACACGCTTCCCGTCAAATTCATCCAAGAAAACCATCAGAAGGCTGTGTCGGGCTGGGAGAGGGTTTTGACGAAAGGGAAAGATATGGAGAAATACAAGAATGAGCGTGGGTTTGAAATCATTGCTAACGATCTTGGCATCCCATACCCCGGTACAGAAGATGCCTAACCCCCGGTTCCAGGCGACGTCGTCGCTGACGCGCCGCCGCGCCTGAACCGGAACGTTATGCCCGGAGTAAATAATGAATGATATACGCCAAATTCTTGAGCTTATATATTTTGCTTCAGGACCTTTGCTTGTCTTAGTAGGGATGTTTGTTCTTATCCAAATCCGTGTTGCCAAAAAGAATATCAAAATAACTTCCCAGCGAGATGCATTGCGACTTGCGGTCGAACAGAGTGAATTCTTTGCTCAGGAAATTATACCGTTACACAGCCAACTGCTGAAGATTGCTGAAGATGAGGGGTTGGCCATATTCGATTCTATTGAATACGAGAGGTCCCACGACTCAATCAAAATTCACGTCAACTTACCTGAAGAGCAACGTGTAAATGAATGTGAGCGACTCGCGGAACACTACGATGTACTAATTCCATTTATCAATGCGCTTGAAAAGTATTCTTTATATTTTGTTTCTGGAGTCGCGGACGAATCCGTAGGTTATTCCGGTTCCGGAAGCGCTTATTGCCAATGCGCAGAATTGATTTTGCCATGGCATATCGAAATGCAGTCATCAACAACTATTAATCACAGCAATCTACTCAGACTGTGGAAAATGTGGGCGGATCGACTGGAATATGAATCAGCTACACTTAGCATTAAAGAGATGAAGCGTCGAATTGCTGGAATTAACGCAAACTACAAACTACCAATTGGGGTGGACTAGGCATAACACTTATGAGGCCCCCGCTCGTCAAGGGCAACAAAAACCCCTGACGAAGGCACTCCGTCATCCGCGTCGCACGCGCGCCAGCCGAAGCGGTTCGTGACCTGACTTCGTTTCTCATCTTGGGGTGTCAGACCAACGTGTCTGCACCAAACACTTATCGAGGTTCACACGCCGCGATGAGCGTGGTGCTGCCGTGGCGGTTGCCGCAGCGACCTAGAAACTCATCGCTGAAAACGAGGGTCAGGCTTGCGAGTCAGACCTCGATGCCCAGATGGCCTCGGCCTTGCGCCCGGGCTTCGGCGAGGGTCTTGCAGCGCCCGATAGACGCTATTTCCCGCGGACAATCCCGATGATTTTTTCGACCACCTGATTGAACTTATCCGCCCCGAGCTTCCCGGTACGGTACAGAACGATATGGCTGTCAGCGGTGAACAGGCGGTTGGGGCGAATGTTGCTCGGTTGCTTGAGGCCGCCCTCGGAAAAGTCGGCGTCGTCGAGGGCGAGGGCGTAGGAATCCTTGATGGGTTGGCTGGTGATCTGGCACAGGATAAGGTCATCGCCGGCCAACTCGACCACCACCAGCGCCGGGCGTCGCTTGGACTGACTCAGGTCGGAAAACGGAAAAGGAACAACGACAACATCGCCCCTTACAAATTTTGCCATGCACTGTCTTCCCTGGCATCGAGCCAATCCTTCCCCAGGGACGACTCGCTGGCGATCGCCGTTTCCGACTTTTCCCTGATGATCCGGGCCTTCAGGTAACTTACAAAATCGTAAATTTCCTCAATGAACGGTTCCGGAATCTTTTCGATTTCGTTGATAAGGAGTTTTTTATCCATGGCCGACAAACTCGCTGCGGTGACACGGGGACATCCCCGAATATTTCAAGTTTACTCCTGCAAACGGAAAAATCTACAAGTTAAGCCGATTTCGACATCAAGCCGAACGCGCAAATGACGCGCTGGGTCACCTGGGTCCCCGGGTCAAGCCGACTCTCTTTTGAGTTCCGCGATTTCGGGCTATTTCAGGTAATCGTCCTTCAACTTTACGTAATGCCGGGCCGAGTATTCGAACCAGGCCTTTTCCTGTTCGGTGAGCGGGCGCACCTTTTTCGCCGGGCGGCCGAGCCAGAGGTAGCCGCCTTCGAGATCCTTGCCCTCGGTGACGAGGCTGCCGGCGCCGAGGAAAACACCTTCACGCAAAACCGCGCCGTCCAAAAGAGCCGAGCCCATGCCGATCAGGCAGCGCGACTTGATGGTGCAGCCGTGGATGATGCATTGATGGCCGATGGTGACGTCGTCGCCGATGAGGACCGGATGGCCGCCGGTGGTGCTTTCGTGCGGGTGGGTGACGTGGATCACGGTGCCGTCCTGGACGTTGGTGCGGCTGCCGATGCGGACGATGTTCACGTCCCCGCGCACCGAGCACATGGGCCAGACCGAGGAGTCCGCGCCGATCTCGACATCGCCGATCACGGCGGCCTGCACGTCGACGTAGGCGCTCGCGGCGATCTTCGGCAGTATGTCTTTGTAAGATCGAATGGCCATGATGACATTCTCAAGAATAGACAGGATTAACAGGATTTCTCAGGATTTACAGGATTACTCCAAAAACTGTTTTCGATTTTTTAATCTTGTTAATCCTGCTTAATCCTGTAAATCCTGTCCATTCTTTTTGTTGTTATTCATACTGAGGCCGCCAGGCAAGCGGCGGTTCGTCGAGCACGGCGGCTTGTTGTCGCAGCGTGAGGATCTGCTCCTCCCAGAAGCGGCGGCCGTCGAACCAGGGAAAGGCGCGCGGGAACGCCGGGTCGTCCCAGCGCTGTCCGATCCAGGCGTTGTAACGCAGCAGCCGCAGCGCCCGCAGCGGCTCGATGAGGGCGAGCTCCGCCGGATCGAAGTCCATGAATTCGGTGTAGCCGGCGAGGGTGTCGGCGAGCTGGCGCTCCATGTCCTCGCGGTCGCCCGAGAGCAGCATCCACAGATCCTGCGCCGCCGGGCCCGTGAGGCAGTCGTCGAAGTCGACAAAGTAAGGGCCCTGCGCGCTCCAGAGAATATTTCCGAGATGGCAGTCGCCGTGAAGCCGGATCCAGGCGATGTCCTCCGCGGCCTTGAATGCGGTCTCGACCGACCCGAGAACTATCTCTGCGATCGCGCGGAAGGACGCGCGCAGCTCATCCGGGATGAAGTGACTCGCGAGCAGGAACTGCACCGACCGATGGCCGAAGTCCGCGACGTTCAGCCGCGGGCGGTGGCGGAAGGGTTCGGCGGCGCCGGCACGGTGCAGCCGGCCGAGGAAGCGGCCGAGGAGCTTGCGGTCTTCCGCGGTGTTCAATTCCGGTGCGCGGCCGGGCTGCCACGGGAACACGGCGAAGAAGAATCCCGCGTGATGCCTGAGGGTACTGTCAACGCAGATGCGCGGAACCACGGCGGGGATCTCCTGCTCCGCCAGCAACTGCGTGAAGGCGTGCTCTTCGAGGATCTCGGGTTCGCTCCAGCGGCCCGGGCGGTAGAACTTGGCGACCAGCAGGCCGTGTTCCTCGGTCTCTACGCGATACACGCGGTTTTCGTAGCTGTTGAGCGCCATGAACCGGCCGGTGCAGCGCACGCCGCAGGTTTCGACCGCATCGAGGATCGCCTCGGGCGTGAGGGCGTCATAGGGGTGGGCGCGGTGCATGGGCTGCGGTAGAGCTCCTATATAATCCGGTTCGGCCCCGACTTTGTAACACGACATCACAGGTTTTGCATGACCGAAACTCAAACACAGAATCCCCTGCTCGATTTTGCCGGCCTGCCGCGCTTTGGCGCCATCCGCCCGGAGCATGTCACCCCGGCGCTCGATCAGGTCCTGGCGGAGAACCGCGCGCTCAAAGAATCGCTGCTCACGCAGGCCGCATACGCCTGGGATAGCTTCGCCCAGCCGCTCGAGGACATGAACGAGCGCTTATCGCGCCTGTGGTCGCCGGTGTCGCACCTGAACGCCGTCATGAATAACGACGCCCTGCGCCAGGCGTACAACGAGAACCTCCCCAGGCTCTCTGAGTACCACACGGAGCTCGCCCAGGACGAGCGCCTGGTTGCAGGATACAAGCGCATCGCCGAAAGCCCCGGGTTTGCCGGCCTCACACCGGCGCAGAAGAAGATCATCGCGAACACCCTGCGCGATTTCCGCCTCGCCGGCGCCGAGCTGCCGCCGGATAAAAAGGCACGCTTCAAGGAGCTCCAGAAGGAGCTTGTGACGCTCACGAGCAAGTTCTCGGAGAACGTGCTCGACGCGACCCAGGCCTGGGACCTGCGTCTCTCGGATGAGAACGACCTCGCGGGCCTGCCCGAGACCGCGCGCGCCATGGCGCGCCAGGCGGCGCAGGAAAAAAACCTCGGCGGCTGGCGCTTCACGCTGGAAGGCCCGTCGTTTATCGCCTTCATGACCTATGCCGACCGCCGCGACCTGCGCCAGAGCATGTACCAGGCCTATGTCACGCGCGCGAGTGACCAAGGACCGAATGCGGGCAAATGGGACAACAGCGAGTTGATGGCGCGGATTCTCAGGCTGCGCCGGGAGGCCGCGGGTCTGCTCGGGTTCGCAAACTATGCCGAGTACGCGTTGCAGACGCGCATGGCCAAGACCGTGTCGGAGGTGACGGACTTCCTGAACGACCTCGCCGCGCGCGCCCGGCCCGCGGGCCGGAAGGACTACGAGGAGCTCGAACGTTTCGCGCGCGAGACCCACGGCGTCGAGCGACTGGAGGCCTGGGATCTTGCGTACTACTCGGAAAAACTCCAGCAGGCAAAGTACCGCTTTTCGCAAGAGGACGTGCGGCCGTATCTTCCCGAGACCAGGGTCGTGCCCGGCATGTTCGCGGTGGTGGAGCGGCTTTACGGCCTGACAATCGCCGAGGTGAAGGGCGTCGAGACCTGGCATCCCGACGTGCGGTTCTACGAGATCCGCGACAACGCCGGCGAGGTGCGCGGGCGCTTCTACCTGGACCTCTACGCGCGCGCCAACAAGCGCGACGGAGCGTGGATGGACGACTGCATCGCGCGCAAGCGCACGCAACAAGGCGTGCAGGTGCCGGTCGCCTACCTCACCTGCAACTTCTCGCCGCCGGTTAACGGCAGGCCCGCGCTCTTTACGCACGATGAGGCGATCACGCTGTTTCACGAGTTCGGCCACGGACTGCACCACCTGCTCACGCGCGTGGATTTCACCGGCGTCGCCGGCATCAGTGGCGTGGCCTGGGACGCCGTCGAGTTACCCTCGCAGTTCATGGAGAACTGGTGCTGGGAGCGCGCGGCGCTGAACCTGGTCTCCGGACATTACCAGAACGGCGCGCCGATCCCGGATGACCTGTACCGGAAGATGTACGCCGCCAAGAACTTCCAATCGGGCATGCAGTTCGTCCGCCAGCTCGAATTCTCGCTCTTCGACATGCGCCTGCACGCGGACTACGACCCGGACTCGGAAAAGTCCGTGCAGGAGGTGCTCGATCAAGTGCGGCGCGAGGTCGCGGTGGTGTTTCCGCCTGCGTATAATCGCTTCCAGCACAGCTTCACGCATGTCTTCGCCGGCGGCTATGCCGCCGGTTACTATAGCTACAAGTGGGCCGAGGTGCTGTCGGCGGACGCGTTCTCGAAGTTCGAGGAGAACGGCATCTTCGATCGCGCGACCGGGCTCGAATTTCTGGGACATATTCTGGAGCAGGGGGGCGTGCGCGAGCCGATGGAGCTGTTCGTCGCGTTCCGCGGCCGCAGGCCGACGATCGACGCCTTGCTGCGTCATTCCGGGCTCAGCGCCTGAGGGAAACACGACAATGAAGAAAATCGTGCTGTTGCTGTCGCTCGTTGGGTTCGTGCCGGCGGCCTACGCGGAAACCGGCTATGTCGCCGAGCAGCCGAATGTGGCGCTCAAAAGCGCCCAAGGTGAGGGCGGCACCGTCGTGAAGCCGCTCGATCCGGCCGCGCCGCTCGAGGTGCTCGAGCGCGTCGGGGCGTGGGCGCGCGTGCGCGACAAGGCCGGCGTCGAAGGTTGGGTCGAGACGCGATTCATCTCCGCGGAAGTGCCGGCGCGCATCCAAGTTGCGCGGCTTCAGGATGAATTGAACAAGGCCAAAGCCCAGCTCGCCGAGACGCAGGCGCAACTCAAGAAGGCGGAGGCCGCGGCGGCGCAGGCGACCGCGCGCGCCGGCGAGCTCGCCAAAAAGCCGAACGAAAAGCCCGCGGCGACGGAGGCGAACCCGCCCGCCGGCCCGGCGCCGGAAGTGCAGGAGGAGGGCGCATCGGGTTTCAGTTGGGGCTGGCTCGTGTTTTCCTTTGCTATGCTGGGAGCAGGGTTCTGGGCGGGGATCGTGTGGTTACGCGAGCGCACCCGCAGGAAGCTCGGCGGGATGTACCTGAGGGTCTGAGACATGAGCGGCAAAACGGTATTTCTGGTTGCGGCGCTGTGGGCGCTCGCCGTGCCGGCTGCGCACGGGGGGAAGCTCTACAAGTGGGTGGACAAGGACGGCAACGTGTCGTATCACGACCAGCCGCCCCTGCCCTCCGAGCCGGGATACCGCGTGGAGGAGAAGGCGATCCGCGGGAGCGAGAAGCCCGCGCCCAAGGGCAATCTCGAGGAGATCGCCGCGAAGAACCCCATCGTGCTCTACACCATTCCCAAGTGCTCGGGCTGCGACCTCGCGCGCATGTACTTTCAGAAGCGCAAGCTCCCGTTCACCGAAAAGAGTGTCGAGTCGGACGTAACGAGCCAGGACGAGCTCAAGCAAAAATCGGGCGGGTACTCCGTGCCGACGATCCTGATCGGGACGAAGGTGATGCGCGGCTTCATGGAGTCGCTGCTCGACGGCGAGCTCGATCAGGCGGGCTACCCCAATCCCGAGGCCGCGGAAAAGGACAAGGAAGCCAAGCCCTAAGTTTCCGCGCCAGCGCGCGGCCGGCGGCGGACGAGACGAGGCCGCGCCCCCCCATGAAAATCGCCACCTGGAATGTCAATTCCATTCGCGTGCGCTTGCCGCAGGCGCTCGCGTGGCTCGAGCGACACAAGCCTGACATCCTCTGCCTGCAAGAGACCAAGGTTCCGGACGATGGGTTTCCCGCCGGGGAATTCCGCGAGGCCGGTTACCACGCGGTCTTTGCGGGACAGAAAACCTATAACGGCGTGGCGACGCTCTCACGCGCGCCGGCGCAGGCGGTCGTCACCGTCCTTACGGGCGCGGACGGCGAGCAGAGGCGCCTGATCGCGGCGGACATCGGCGGCGTGCGCGTGGTCAACGTGTATGTCCCGAACGGCGAGGCCGTGGGCTGCGACAAGTACGCCTACAAGCTCGGCTGGCTGAAGGCGCTCACGCGCCACCTCCGAGACGAGCTCGGGAGCCACCCGAGGGTTGTGCTCGTCGGCGACTTCAACATCGCTCCCGAGGAGCGCGACGTGCACGATTCAAAACTCTGGGCGGGGCAGGTGCTTGTCAGCGACAGGGAGCGCGAGGCGTTTCGCGTGCTGCTGGAGCTTGGGCTGATCGATGTGTTTCGTCTGTTCGGGCAGCCGGAGCAAAGCTTTACCTGGTGGGATTACCGCATGCAGGCGTTTCGCCAAAACCACGGCCTGCGCATCGACCATATTCTATGCGGCGCCGCGCTCGCCGAGCGGTGCACGGCCTGCACGATCGACGTCGAGCCGCGCCGTGCCGAGCGGCCGTCCGACCATGCGCCGGTGGTGGCGGAATTCGCGCCTTAGCGGCTCGCTTTTTCGCCGAAGCCCCACTCGTTCTTGAGCAGGATATGGTGGTCGCGGTAGGCGGCGGGGTCCGCGGCCTCGAACGGTTTGCCGTCGGCGTACTTCTTGAGGAATGTGCCGAGGTACTTTTCGGCGTCGGGTGCGGCGAGCGCCTCGTGGATCTTGCGCTTTTGCTCCGGCGTCACGTTCGGTCCGGCCGAGATCGCCTGCTTGGGCAGCGGCTCGGTAACGATCACGGCCCTGGCCACGTCCTTTTCATTCAGCTTCTTAAACTTGGACTCGCTCACCACCGCGCCCGCGCACCGGTTTTCCATCATCTTCTCGAAGGCATCGTCGTAGGACTCGGCCGGAACGATCAGCGGCTGGCGGCTCGGGTTGGGAAATTCATTGAGCATGACGAGGCTCGAAAGATTCGGCGTGGGGCGGCCGCAGATCCTGTGACCGGCGAGGTCGTGGATCGTCTTGAACTTGGCGTTCTCCTTTCTCACGGCCACCACGTGGCGTCCGGGCGCACCGGCCACCTTGACCAGCACCTCGTGGTCGCGGTGCAGCATGCGCCAGGAGACGAACGCCGGACCGTCGAACACGATATCGAACCGCCCCTTCTGCATCTCGATCGCGTAGGCGAGCCAGGTGTCGATGTACTTGTAGGTGACCGTGGTGCCGGTGGCTTGGCTCAGGTAGGCCGCGAGTTCCTCGAAGGGCTTGTCGACCTCCGAATGCGGGCCGCGCGGTTGAGTGCTGAGGACCAGGTCGGCCGATGCGCTGGTTGCAACCATCAACGCCAGGACAGCGGCGGCCCCTTTGAGCAGGTCTTTGTGAGGCATGACACACCTTTAAAAGGTAGGAGTGGCTAAATTTGGCGCAATCGGCATGCCAATTACAGATTATTGTCTTGTGCCAACCTGGCCCGGCGGAGGCGGTCGAGCTCTCATTGCCGGGGACGGACGAATCCCAGAAACGGCTGCCGGCTGCGGGTATTGGCGGCGTGCGGATGGTGAACGTAGATGTCCCGAACCGCGAAGCGGCCGGCGCGGAGAAATTCTCCCACAAGCTCGTCTGGCTCCAGGCGCTACGCGCCGCATCGATGCCGCCCCGCGCCGGCAGCTCGGCCGTCCGACCATGTGCCGGTGATCGCCGAATTCGACCGGATGCGGGCATAACGCGCATCCGCCGTGCCTTCCCGGAACCCCCGAATATTTCCGCTCCCGCCTGGGCCTGCGGGCACGCGCCGCGGCGCCGGCCTTATGCCCTGCTTGACCTGGGTCTATGTGCGAATGATAATGATTCTCATTGGTGGTTTGACGCGGGTCATCGTTGAAATGGCTGACCGGGTGCGCGCCGCGGAGTGCGTCCGCGCCCGATCCCCCCGCAAAAGCAAAAACGCACGATTCATTAGCAATGAGAGGTATCGCGCGCGGCCTCCGGCCCGCGTGCATCGGGGGCGCGCGGTATCCCGGCCGGGTTATGATCGGCACGGGGCAAGGCCGGTACTGATCGCCGTCCAAACAATCGTTCTCATCGAAACAACCAAGGAGTGCCTATGTCGCAGTTTTCGAAATCCGCGCGGCGGTGGGTGGCCGCGATGCTGTTCGGCCTGCCCGGTCTCGGTCTCGCCGCGGAAGAGATCGTGGTGTATTCGGCGCGCAACGAGCAGCTCATCAAGCCGTTGTTCGACGCCTACACGCAGGAGACCGGTACGCAGATCAAGTTTCTGACCGACAGCGAAGGCCCGTTGCTCGAGAAGCTGAAGACCGAAGGCGCTGCGACCCCGGCCGATCTGCTGATCACCGTGGACGCCGGCAACCTCTGGCTCGCGGCGAAGGAGGGCGTGCTCGCGAACGTGCAGTCGAAGACACTCGAGGCGAATATCCCGGCGCACCTGCGCGACCCGGACGGCTACTGGTTCGGCCTGTCGGTGCGCGCACGCACGATCGTCTATCACACCGGCAGGGCGAAGCCCGCGGAACTGTCCACCTACGAGGATCTGGCGAGCCCCAAATGGAAGGGCCGGCTCTGCCTGCGCACCTCGAAAAAGGTCTATAACCAGTCGCTGGTGGCGATGATGATCGCGCGCCAGGGCGAGGCCAAGACCGAGGAGATCGTGAAGGGCTGGGTCGCCAACCTTGCCACGGAGCCGCTGCCGGACGACACCAAGGTCATGGAGGCGATCGCCGCCGGCCAGTGCGACGTCGGTATCGTGAACACCTATTACTACGGGCGACTCATGAAGAAGCGCCCGGATCTCAAGCTCGCGCTCTTCTGGCCGAACCAGCAGGACCGCGGAGTGCACGTCAACGTCTCGGGTGCCGGCATCACCGCCCACGCCAAGCACAAGGCCGCGGCGATCAAGTTCCTCGAGTGGCTGTCGTCTGAAAAGGCGCAGAACCTCTTCGCCGACGAGAACCTCGAGTACCCGGCCAACCGCAAGGTCAAGCCGCATCCGAACGTGGCCGCCTGGGGCAGCTTCAAGCAGGACACGATCAACGTCTCCGAGGCCGGCCGGTTGCAGGTGCAGGCGGTGAAGCTCATGGATCGGGCGGGGTATAAATAGAGTTCCAAGTTCAAAGTTCAAAGTTTCAAGTTAAAACCCTGAACCCTGAACCCTGAACCCAATGAACACCACGGCTGTTTCGTCCGACGAAAGCGGTCCTGCTCGCGAAGCGGGCATCTCCGCTTGGCTCGACGTCGATGTGCGGCTGTGGCGCGTGGCGAGCTTTGCGGTCGCGGCCATGGTGGCGGCGCCGATCGTGGTCGTGGCGCTCGCCTGGTTTG
>MFSU01000027.1 GCA_001785115.1 Candidatus Muproteobacteria bacterium RBG_16_65_34 | reverse complement strand
ATCCGTGTCCTGAATGGAGGTGTCGTTGCCGAAAAGCTGCGTCTTACCGCTGCCCTGGCTGTAGCTCAGGCCGAACGTCGTGGCGGCGTTCCCGGTGAAATAGCTCAGGCTCGCGCTCCCGCCGTAGAGATCGATGTGCTCGGGCTGGTTCGTTCCGCCGGATTTGACCGTGGGCGTATTCGCCAGGTTCGAGAACAGGCCCGCGCGCACGGCCCAGTTCGCGCTCATGTAGTATTCCGCTCCCAGCGCCCAGTTCCAGACGGCCTCTTTCTTGCCGACAAAGACGTCTTCCGATTTTCCGTGATAGGCGAGGTCGCCGGAGACCAGCAGCTTGTCGGAGGCGAACCAGGCCGCGCCGACCGTGGCAGAAAGCGGGAAGTCGCGCTTGTCCGTGCTCTGGATGACCGTGCGCGAGACGGTGTTGCCGTCGTAGGTGATGTCCTTGAGCGTTACCTGACTGGTGGTCTTGGATTCCCGGATGTAGACGGTGGTGAGGGTCAGCCCGAGCGCGAGCCGATCCGCCGGGCTCCAGGTGAGGCCGAGGATGGGCCGCACGCCTTTCTCGTCGGTCTGATAATACGTGTTGGACCACTGGTACTGTCCGGTGTCGAGGTTGATCAACTGGTTGTTGATGGTCTCGCGCTCGCGGTAGTGGTAGTAGAGCGTACCGCCGACGGATAAGTTGTCGGAGAGTTTGATGGCGTAAGACGGACCCAGGTTATAGGTGCTGTCCTTGTTGTTGAAATTAATCACGTAGCGCGTGATCGTGACGCCCGGCAGGGAGCTCGGCAGACCGGTGAAGGTCTGGTCCTGGTCCTCGAGCGTGGAGTCCGGCACCGCGTACGAGAATCCCACCATACCGCCGCCCAACGGCTGGACCACGCCGAAGAAATTCGGCAGCAACGTGCTCGACTCGCGCTTCCAGTCGTTGCCGCCCAGCGCCTTTTTGTAAGTCGTGGTCGAGCTGTGGAAGGCGTTGACGCTCGCGGAAAGATTGTTGCCGTGGGCGTAGACGATGCCCGCCGGGTTGTAGTAAAGACCCGTCGGGTCGTCCGAGATGGCGGTGTAGGCCCCGCCCATGCCCGAGGCGCGGTCGCCGATGAGGACGTTATTGTAGTGATACTCGTCGGCCCGCGCGGGCACGCCGGCGCCGAGCGCCGCGCACAGTGCCGCGGCGAGGAGCGATGCTTCAAACGGGACGGCGCGGGACGGGCGTGCTCCGGTCGCAGGATTATTGTTTGCTTGTTTTGATGTATTCATTGAATCGTTCCTTCACGGTCGGTTGTTTGAGTTCTGCAAACCCCTCGCTTCTCGCGAGCTCGTCGATCTTCGCGAGCCGGGAATCGAACGACGGATGCGTGGTGCTCACCACTTTGGTCTCCCCGCCCTTGAGCGCCTGGACCCGCGCGAGATAGCGCTTGAGCGCCCCCGGGTCGTACCCGGTGTTGGCGAGCAGCGTCAGGGCGATGCGGTCGGAATCGAACTCGTCCTGCTGCTGGAGGCCCTTCTCGAACAGGATCTCCATGGCCTTGTCCACGGCCTGGTGGAACGCCACGCGCGCCGGATCGCCCGCGCCGCCCACGAGCCGCGCGAGCCCGGCCTCGGGCGATTGGTCCGCGCCGCGGATGTTGAGCGCCTTCACGATGTGGCGCTCGGTCACGTGCGCGACCTCGTGCGCCAGCACGGCGGCGAGCTCGGACTCATCCCGCATCTGCGCCAGCGCCCCGGTGGTGATAAAGATGTATCCCCCCGGCGCGGCGTAGGCGTTGATGTTGTCCGATTGAACCAGCGCGAACCGGTATTCGAGCTCGGGCCGCCCGGCGTGCAGCGCCACCGCCTTGCCGACAAGATTGAGATAATGGGTAAGCCGCTTGTTGTCCTGGAGGCGGTATCGCCCGAGAACGCGCGCGCCCACGTCGCGCCCGAACTTGATCTCGGCCTCGACGTCGGAAACCTTCGTATAAGATCCGGCGCCTTCGTGCGAGGCACGCTTGCGGTAGTCCTCCGCCGCGGTAACCGTTGTGACGGCGGCCGCAAGCAGCACGGCCGCGCCCAGGCCCTTCCATAGTGTCGCGCGCATTATTTCATTCCCTTTTCCAAGAACGCCAACGCCTCCTGCTCATCCACCTTGAAGGCATCCATCTTTTCGAGATCGGTGTAATTCATCGCACCCTGGGCATGCGCGCGCTGCCGGTCTTCCGCGGCCAGTCCGCGCACCGCCGCCGTGGTGGTCGCCACCGATGCGCGTCGCCGCGACTCTTTTTCGATCGACGGGGCGTCGCCGGCGAGCACGGATACGCGATCGAGCGGCGGGCGAGCGGAAACGAGAAAGCGCGAAACCCAGCCGGTTTCCGCGCGGTACTTGACCTTATACCAGCTGTAGTTTTTCTCGATCACCTGGAGCGCCTCGCCCTTGAGCGCCCGGCCGAGCACCTTGGAGTTGAACGCGGGGGAGGACTGGATGTTGGCCTTGATGCTCTGCACGTACATCGTCTCGGCGGCCTGCGCGCCGAACGGCAGCGCGACGAACGTCAAAAACAGCGTCCACTTTTTCATGGCGATACCTCGCAAGAACAAACGATTGACGGAGACACGGAATCCACGGCCACGGCGCGCGTGGCCTCTGGTATCTAATTCTAGTTCCTCGCACGCAGTCCCGGCCCTGCACGCATATATTTATATATAAGGTGTGGGCGCTTTCGGTCTATGAAATAGTACCGCTGTAAAAACCCAATGGCACTACCTTAAAGCACTTTACAGCCCCAAAGTGAATGAAGTCGCGCGAAAGCGCGGATCGGCTCGCTCCCAGCCATATAGACCTTCTTCCAACTCCCCCAGAGTAAACAGGATACGCGCGTAGCGCGCTCGGCTCGCCTCCCTCTCCCCGCGGGAGAGGGAATGAGGGAGAGGGCGCGGGAGAGGGCAAGGGGTGAGGGTTCTCCCTCCGGGAGAGGGAATGAGGGTGAGGGCGCGGGAGCGGGGTGGCCCGCCTGCCGGCCAGGCAGGGGGGAGGTGGGGGAGCGGGGACCGACATCCCGTGCAGAAGCAATCGCTTATTATCGCGCTCCCGCCGGTCTCATTTGCTGCGCATCACGTAGACCCCATCCCAGCTCCGCGGCGGCGCCGTTTTCAGGTACTCGCCGCAGCGGGCCGTAAACACCCCGCGCACGCCGTCGCCCTCCGGCAGTTGCGCATAGAGCCGCTTCGCCTTGCGCCAATCCCGGGCGAGGTAGGCCTCGAACGCCGCCTTGCTCACCCGGACGGTCTCTTGCGCCTGGGTGAGCGCCTTCGGGGGACCGTCCGGTGCGGCCAGGGGGCGATAGATGCGGATCGGCTGCTGCTTGCCCTTGACCCGCACCTGGTCCACCACGGCGCTCGGGATGTCCGCGCCGAGCTCGGCGAGCGTGTATTCGGAGATCAGCATCGGGCAGCCGTACTGCTTGGTGAGCCCCTCCATGCGCGAGGCGAGATTGACGTGATCGCCGATCGCCGTGTAGTCGAGCTTCTTCTCCGAGCCGATGTTGCCGAGGATGACATCGCCGGTGTTGATTCCGATGCCGATGCGCAACGTGGGATACCGCTTGCCCGCAAGTTCGGCGTTCACCCCTTCGAGCCGGTGCAGCATATCGAGTCCCGCGAGCACGGCGCGGCGCGCGTGGTCCGCCGCGCGCACCGGCGCGCCCCAGAAGGCCATGAGCGCATCGCCGATGAATTTATCGAGCGTGCCCTCGTACTGGAAGATCGCGTCCGACATCGCCGAGAAGTGCGCGTTCAGGATCTCCACGACCTGCTCCGGGCGCAGGGATTCGGACAAGCCGGTGAACTCGCGGATGTCGGAGAACAGGATCGTGATGTGCTCCTTGCTGCCGACCTCGGCGCGCAGGTAGTCCTCGTATTTATCCACCACCTCGGCGAGGATCGCCGGCGAGACGTACTGGGACAGCATCATGCGCACCCTCTTCTTGTCCTTGCCCTCGGTGAAGGCGAGGCGGCCGAAGATGACGAGCCATACCGTCGCCATCGCCGCGAGCGGCGGCACCATGTCGTAGACGACGTTGCTCTGGAACCGCCACAGCGCCCAGCCGACGAAGGCGAGCAGCATCACGAGCGTGAATCCCACCTTGAGTTGCACCCGCGGCAGCAGCAGGATTCCCATGCCGGTGGCGACGGTCAGCACGAAAATCATGACGACCGTCATGAACGGCGGGATGACGCTCAGAAAATCCTTGTACAGGATGTTGCTCGCGATGGAGGCGTGCAGCATCACGCCCGGCGTGCCGTGGGCGACGGGGGTGGTCTTCAAGTCCTCGAGGCCGGCCGCGCTCGCGCCGACGAACACGATCTTGTCGCGGAACTCGTCCGGGTTGACGAGCAGCCGGTCGGTGTTGCCGGAATGCAGCCGCTGGATCGTGGCGAGCACGCCGCTGATCGAATAGGTGTTGTAGCGGCCGTACATGTTGACGAGGTAGCTGCCGTCCGCACGCACCGGCACGGCGAGATCGTCCAGGTACAACCGCTGGCCGTCGAGCGCGACCCGCTTGGGCTTGAGCATGTCGAGCAGCGCGACCGTCGAGAGCACCGGGTAGAGACTCCCCTGGTACTCGCGCAGCAGGCGCGTGCGCCGGAACACGCCGTCGCGATCGCGCTCGAACTCCACCACGCCCGCGCCCCTGGCCGCGCGGTAGAGCGCGGGGAAGGGCAGGCTGAAGGCGTTGTGGAGGCTCGGCGGAAAACCTTGCGCGTTCGCGACGGCGAAGCGCTTCTTGAAATCCGGCGGGATCGGCTTGTCGAGCAGGGTCTTGTTGACTTCGTCGGCTTCGTCCTTGTGGATCTCGAACGCATGATAGACCCGCGCGCCCTCGCGCGTGGCGGCGACGAGGCGCGCGTCGTTCGGTCCGAGCGCGCCGGGGGCGACGCCGTAGCCGCGCTCGTTTTCCGTGAACAACACGTCGAAGACGACCGCCCGCGGCTGCCCCAGCGCCAGGAACTCGATGAGGTCGGCGAACACCGAGCGCGGCCACGGCCAGCGCCCGACCAGCGGATTCATCGCCTTGAGCGAGGCCTCATCCACCAGGATCAGCGCGATGTCCGGATGCGCCGCGCGGCTCGCGCGAAACATCGCCGCGCGCATGTCGTACG
>MFSU01000026.1 GCA_001785115.1 Candidatus Muproteobacteria bacterium RBG_16_65_34 | reverse complement strand
CCCGATACAGGGCAGCGCCCCCGCACGCGGCACGCCTGCCCGCACCCATTTCTTCACCAGCGCAATCAGGGGCGCGGCGGCGATGGCCGGACCGTCGGCGGCGCGCGCAATCAGGTACGCCACATGCGCGGTCTCCTCGCCGCCTTTTGTGCCGCGCATCAGCACACGCAGTCCGGCGCTTGCGCCCCCCGGGCGGGACAGCGCGGCGAGCGCACGAATAAGCCAGGCGGCCGCGCGCGGCAGCTCTTCGAAGGCTCCGCGGTGCCTGAGCCAGCTCAAGACGGACATCAGAACATTGAGCACCCGCGACGGCAGACCGGCGCGCGCGATCACCGTCTGCGCATCGTAGTAGCGCGGAAAGAGATCGAGATCCGGCAGGTCACTGAGATACCCGAGGCGCCGCCCGACGGGCGCCGGAAAATCGACCTTCTCCGGTCGCGTCGACCAGTGGGCGCTTTTCCAGCGCCCCCGCTTTCGGATGCGCATGGAGCCGGAGGCGAAGCTCAAAACCGAGCGCACCGTGGCAAGCTCGCGCTGATCGTTCAGTCCCGGCGTGAGAAAAACATGGATTTCCCTGATCTCGTCGAACTCCGGCGCGAGCAGCTCCACGAGCGCGGCCGACACCGCGGGTGCGACCGAGGCGCCGGCCACGATGAGGCTGCCGCTGCGCTCGGCGCGGCGCGCAAGCCGCTCGATGCCGTTGACGTAATCGCGGCCATCGGCCGGGTCGAGGTAATGCACCCCGAGATCGGCGCAGTGCTCCGCGACCGGATAGTTCGCCACCTCGAACGGTCCGCGCAGATTGATGACGGCGAAGACACCGGCCAGCGCCTCGCGCAGGGAAACAGGGTCGCCCGGCGTCACGGGCGCGAACCCCACGCCGAGCTCCTGCGCCAGTTGCGCGGCCTCGCGCGTGCGCTCCAGGCCCAGGACGCATTCGATTTCTGGAACATGCGCCAACGCGACGCCGATGCGCCGGGTGAACTCGCCGGCCTCTCCCAGAATGAGTATTTTTCTTTTCTGCATCGCGCCGGCGCTTGCGGGAGCGACCGCCTCCCTTGTTGTCTAATCGGGGCGCGATTATAAGCGCAACGCGCCCGCGCCGTCATGGACGCCTCCGATGCGGTCCTTGATGGGAAATTTCACCACAGAGGGCACAGAGGGCACAGAGAAGACATCCGAGATCTCGGTGTTCTCCGTGCCCTCTGTGGTTGAGTCTCTTATTCCCAGCCGCCTTCCTCCGCGCCGGGTTTCCTGTCGGCGGCGCCGCCCGCTTCTTCAGCGGCGCTTCTTTGACTGCCCCAGCTCCTGCTTGAGCTTGTCGCGCTCGACCTTGACCTTGACCAATTCCGCGGTCAACGCATCGATGTTGGCCTGGCTCTGGTCGGCCTTGGCCTTGCACTCTTCGGCCTCCTTGTCCTTATCGGCGAGCTTGCCCCGGGTGTCGGCAAGCTCCTTCTCGATGCCCGCGACCTTGCCCTTGATCTCCTCGATCTCCTTGCTGCCGCAACCGACGGGTCCGGCGAGCAGGAACACCGCGGCAACCGCACCGAGCAGGTAAACTTTGTTGTTAACCATCTTTACGTCAATCTCCGATATCTATAATTGAATTGTTGTTAAAGATCGGCCGCAAACCGGCCGACAACCTGTTTGCGAGCCGATCGCACCGATGATACGCCGGGTTATCAGCCAGTCAATGCGCGCGGGACGCACGATCTGAAACCGCGGCCGCGAAAATAGTGAATGCCGCGATGGCCATGCGGTCTAACGAGAAACCGAAGGGGTGTTGCCGCAACGAGCCTTGAGTTCGCCCGAAGCAGGAGGTCCGTCCGATGCACACACTGTCGCTTTACCAGTTCTTCCGCCACCAGGTGCAGCACGGGTTTCGCGCCCAGGGGCTCGCGGAGCCGGAGACCGTGGACTACGTGAGCGAGATTCTCGCGCGCTTCGCGCACACCCGACTGCTCTACGCGCTGCGGGACGCGGAGGGCCGACCGCTCGAATACATCATCGACATGCTGGAGCATCTGCGCCTCGCCCAGCATCCCGAAGAAGGCGGACGACGCGAGCGTGCGCGCGAATGGCGGATCACGCGGCACGTGGGCGAATACACCCTGTTTATGAGCGGGCTTTTCCGCGAGCGCCTCACCGCACGTGGCGAGCTCGGCTATTACATCGCGCACGGCAGCGGGGCCTACGGGCGCTGCGCCGACTACGAGCTAAACCCCGTGCGCCAGCGGCTCTTCCGGCGCTTGTACCGCAACTTCGCACGCTTCGCGGACACGCTGGACGACATGCGCCGCACGCAGTTTCCGCTCGCCCCACTTATGAACCTGCGGCCGGAGGCCGCAACGGCTCGCCTCCCTCTCCCATCGGGAGAGGGAATGAGGGTGAGGGAGGAGACCGCCCAGTCCACGGATACAATTCGCGGCAGCGGTTCGCCCTGGGGCGGTCTCTCCCCGACGGCCGAGAATATGCTCGCGGCGCTCTGGCGGGTCTAGAACGGCCGTGACTCGTGACTCGTAATTCGTGAAACCTCAGCCCTCAGCCCTCAGCCCTCAGCCCTCAGCCCTCAGCCCTCAGCCCTCAGCCCTCAGCCGTTAGCCCTCAGCCGTTAGCCGTTATACTCCGCTGTCGGAATAAAGTGCGGGTTATGATGTTTTGCTCCGCATTCCGAAGTCCGCATTCCGCATTCCGCATTCATTTGCGCTTGTCGGCGCTCCCGCGCACCTCGTCGGCCGGATATCTTTTTTCGTTACGCTCGATCTTGCGGTAGGCCGCATCGAGGGGATCGACGCCGAGCTGATCGGAAAGGCGCGTGAGGTAGATGAGCACGTCCGCGATCTCCTCCTCCACCGCGCGCAGCGTCTCCGGCGGGAGCCGGCGGCTCTGCGATTCGGTGAGCCATTGAAAGTGCTCGAGCAGCTCCGCGGCCTCGACGATGAGGGCCGTGGCGAGATTCTTCGGCGAGTGGAACTGCTCCCAGTCGCGCGCGTTCGCGAACTCGCGCAACCGCTCCTTGAGCGCGCCGAGAAGATCCGCGGCGCCGTCGGTGCGGGGCTCCCGCGTCATGCCGGCTGGACCTGCTCCACCCGCAGGATGCCGCCGCGCCCGCGTGCGAGCTTGCCCTGGTACATCGCCCGGTCCACGCGCTCGAGCACGGTCTTGAGGTCGGTTCCGTGACGCGGCGCATGCGCCAGTCCGATCGTGAGGCCCAGATCGATACCGCAGCCGCGCGACCAGCCGGCCACGCCCTCCTGCAACCGCTGGGCGACAAGATCCGCGCGTTCGAGATCGGTGTCCGGAAGGATCAGGATGAACTCATCGCCGCCGAAGCGCGCCACGACGTCCGAACGGCGCACGCAGTCCGCGATCACGCGCGCGACCTCCGCGAGCACATGATCGCCGGTCTGATGCCCGTGCGTGTCGTTCACGGTCTTGAAGTGGTCGAGATCGGCGAACAGCACCGCGAGCGAGTGGGCGGCATCGCGCTCCACCCGGCGGAAAAGATCCTCGGCCTGCTCGTAGAACGCGCGCCGGTTCAAGAGCCCGGTCAGCACATCGACGCTGCGCTCGGTCTCGAGCTGCTTGCGCGCCCGGTCGAAACCCATGGTGAGGACGTAGGCGTAGAGCACCAGCACGCCGCCGAAGAGCATGAAAAAATAGGTGCTGAGCGTGTGGGTCTCGGGATAGACGGTGAAGCGCCAGGCGACGGTGATCGTCCCCATCAGGAAGGTGCCGATCGCCGCCTCGGCGAAAAATCGCAGCCCATAGCGCATGCCGTTGCCGAAAATCACCGTGAGATAAACGAGATAGCCCGGGGAGACTACGAACGGATCGGCCATCACCGCGAAGGAGATCGCGAGCAGATCCACCCACATGGTCACGCGCACGCGCTGCGCGGCGTCGGGCCAGCGGTAGGCGCGCCACAGAAACACCGTGACCAGGACGGCGTAAAACGCCAGCACGCCGTTGACGAACGTCATGTCCGCCCACGGCGTGGGATACGGCGCGCCGCCCAAGTTGAAATAGGCGAGCCCGAGCGCCAAGAAGAAATAGCGCGTGAGATATTGCGCGCGCTGCGCTTCCCAGGAATGCGCGCGTGGCGTGGCTTCGGCGTCGCGCCGGCCGATGCCCAAGCGCCGGTCAGACCGGCGCCGCTGGTTCTCCATCGTTCCTCCTAGGTGATCGGTGAACGGTGATCCGTGATCCGTACCGTTCACCGTTTACTGTTCACCGTTCACGATTTTTTCGCCAGCCGCTTGCGCGCCCGCCGGATGGCGGCACGCACCTGGGCCGGCGCCGTCCCCCCGAGATGATTGCGCGCCTTGACCGAGCCCTCGGGGGTGAGCACATCGAACACCTCCGGCCCGATCGCGGCGCTCAGGCCCTGCAACTCGTCGAGGTCCAGCTCGGGAAGGTCGCGTCCGGAGTCGAGCGCCAGGCGCACCACCCGGCCCACAATCTCGTGCGCGTCCCGGAAGGCTATCCCCTTGCGCACCAGATAGTCCGCGAGGTCGGTGGCGGTGGAGAACCCGAGCGCGGCCGCGCGTCGGAGGTTTTCGCGCTTGACCTGCATGGCCGGGATCATCTCGGCGTAGACCCGCAGGCTCCCGAGCAGGGTATCGAGCGTGTCGAACACGGGCTCCTTGTCTTCCTGGTTGTCCTTATTATAGGCGAGCGGCTGCGCCTTCATGAGCGCAAGCAGCGCCATGAGGCTGCCGAACACGCGCGCACTCTTGCCGCGCACGAGCTCCGGCACGTCGGGATTCTTCTTCTGCGGCATGATCGAAGAGCCGGTGCAGAAGGCGTCCGGAAGCTCGATGAAGTCGAACTGGCTCGAGGACCAGAGGATCAGCTCCTCGGCCATCCGGGACAGGTGCAGCATGACGAGCGCCGCCGCCGAGACGAACTCAATGGCGAAATCCCGGTCCGACACCGCGTCGAGCGAGTTCTCTGCCGGCGCGTCGAACCCGAGGAGCTTGGCGGTGTAATCGCGGTCGATCGGGAAGCTCGTGCCGGCGAGCGCCGCCGCCCCGAGCGGCATAATGTTCACGCGCCGGCGGCAGTCGCGCAGCCGCTCGCGGTCGCGCGCGAGCATCTCGAACCAGGCGAGCAGGTGGTGACCGAACGTGACCGGCTGGGCGATCTGAAGGTGCGTGAACCCCGGCATGAGCGTGCCGGCCTCGCGTTCCGCCACCTCGACGATCGCCTCCTGCAGCCGCTCCACGGCCGCGTCCGCGGCGTCGATGCCTTCGCGCAGATAAAGCCTGAGATCCGTCGCCACCTGGTCGTTGCGGGAGCGCGCGGTGTGCAGTTTCTTACCCAAGTCGCCGATACGGTCGGTGAGGCGCGCCTCGATGTTCATGTGCACGTCCTCGAGCGCCGCGCTCCAGGCGAAGCCGCCCGCCTCGATCTCGATCTCGATCTCCTTCAGGCCGTTGACGATGGCATCGCGCTCGGCCTCGGTGAGCACCCCCACATGGGCCAGCATCCGGGCGTGTGCGATCGAGCCGGCGATGTCCTGCCGGTACAAACGCCGGTCGAAGCCAACGGAGGCCGTGAAGGCCTCGACCCCGGCATCGGTGGGTTCGGTAAAGCGACCGCCCCAAGGTTTTTCTTTGGTCATGATTTCTTTGCGTAACGGCGTTTTCGACGAGTTCTACGCAACCTTCGGCAGACGGCTGGAAACAGATCGTTCGGCGTCACCGGGACGGGTCGCTGCGTTTCCCGGGCACACACGGGCCTGGAGACCGCTGCCCCGGGCGGGACCGGCGCCGCCCATCCGCGGCCGCCGCCCGATTATCGGCATTTCGTTGTTGTGGCGCCAAGTACGCACTACGTTTCATAGTGAGTCCCTGGTCCGGACTCTCCTTTGTGCACCCCCACCCCGAATTCCGGACCAGGTTTTGAAACCCCCGTTTGAGACGGGGGTTTTTTTTGGCTTCGCGGGCAATACTACACGCTGCGCGCACTGCCGGGAAACCAGGCCGCCGGACAGGCCGGCCACCCCGGACCACTCCCTGATTTATTTGTCTGGGAACCTGCTAAAAATCGCCGGGAGGGCGATTTTTAGAGATACCCTTATATAATCACCTGATTAAGCATGCCGACGGCACACACGCGCCGGCATGGGGGTATTCCGCTTCCTTCAGGGAGTGCCGATTGCGTTTAATCACCGCCCGGGCGCGTGGGCGCGGGCGATGCAGATCCATGGCCAAACCGAACGACCCGACAACCGCGCCGGCCCCGAGCGCCCTGCCCGACTTAGGCACGTTGGGCATGGCCCTGCGCATCGTCGTGCTCGCCGAAACGATCGCGCTCATCGTCGCCATCGGGCGCAACCCGGCGCTGGATGTCCAGGCGTGGCAGGATCTGAAGCTGCTGTCGATGTTCGCGCTCGCGCTCGCGCTCCTGAGCGCGGTTGCGCTCATGCTCTGCTCCCCGCTCCTCAAACGCATGTCGCTCGCGACCGGCTCGGTGTTCGTCGTATTGCTGTTGCTGGCGGTCACCGCCGTCGGCACGGACGCCGTGATCGCGGCCCTGCACGGCCTCGGGCTCATCGCCGACCCCTGGCCGCCGTGGCGCGAGTCGCTGCTCGTGCGCACCATGCTGATCGCGGCCATCATCGGCACGCTGGGGCTGCGCTACCTGATCCTCAAGCACCACGCCGAGACCGAGGGCAAATCGCAGCAGGAAGCACGGATGCAGGCGCTGCAATCCAGGATCCGTCCGCATTTCCTGTTCAATAGCTTGAACAGCGTGGCCTCGCTCACGCGCTCGGACCCAGCGCGCGCCGAGGCCGTGCTGCACGACCTCGCGGATCTCTTCCGGGTGCTACTGGCGGATGCGCGCAAGCTCGTGCCGATCTCGGCCGAGCAGGAGATCTCGCGCCAGTACCTCGCGCTCGAGAAGCTGCGGCTCGGCGAGCGGCTGGACATCAAATGGAGTGTGAACAACATCCCGCGCTCGGCCCAGATCCCGGCGCTCACGCTCCAGCCGCTGCTCGAAAACGCCATCTACCACGGGATCGAACCCCGGTTCGCCGGCGGTACCGTCAAGATCGACATGTGGACCGAGGGCGAGATGCTCAATATCATGATCAGCAACCCGCTTCCGGAGGCGCAGACGATGGGGCGCTCCAAAGGCAACCGGATCGCCCTGGACAACATCCGCCAGCGGCTCGCCACCCAGTTCGGCGAGCGCGCGAGCATGCAGTCCTTCGAGGAGGGCGGCCAATACCACGTCAAGGTCAAGATGCCGATCTTACTGGGCTAACCGATGGAACTCGCCGCAAAAACCAGGCTGCTGCTGGATCGGATACGCACCCGGCTGGAGGAGCTTTCCCGGCGCCTCGACACCGAGGCGCCGGCGACGACGGCGGCGGATGCGGAGTTCTTCCCCAACTTCTGCACCGGCTGGGTGGTCTTCAACGTGATGGTGGTCGCGGAGCTGCTCGCGATCTTCATCGCGCTGCTCATGCCGCGCAACCTGCTCACCGCGTACCTGAGCCGGGATTTTCTGCTCATCTCGCTCTTCATCCAGTGGATCGCGCTCGCGGGCGCGGGCGCGCTCTGCCTCGCGCGCACGCGGCTGAACCGCCTGCCGCACCTGCAAGCGCTCGGCGCGGCCTATGCCCTGTTGCTCGCTGTGACCTTCCTCGTGGGCGAGCTCACGCTCTGGCTGCTGTGGGCGACGGGGCGGCTGCCGGCGGCGCACGCCGAGTGGTACGCAGAGTTCCACATCCTTAACTTAAGCCTGAGCGCCATCATCAACGGCTTGCTGCTGCGCTATCTCCTCGCCAAGCACGAGCTCCAGCAGCGCACGCTTTCGGAGGCGCGCGCGCGCATGCAGGCGCTGCAGTCGCGCATCCGCCCGCACTTCGTCTTCAACAGCCTGAACATCATCGCCTCCCTCACCCGCAGCGCCCCGGAGAAGGCCGAGGCCGCGATCGAGAACATGGCCGATCTCTTCCGCATGATGCTCTCGGAGGACGAGACCCTGGTCCCGCTCAAAAACGAGGTCGACGTGACGAAGAAATATCTCGCGCTCGAGCAGTTGCGCCTGGACAGCCGCTTGAGCGTCGACTGGGACATCGGCACCTTCCCGCGCAGGGCGGCGATCCCGGTGCTCACGCTGCAGCCGCTGCTCGAAAACGCCATCCGTCATGGGATCGAGGAGCTGCCCGCGGGCGGCACGGTGCGCGTGCGCCTGTGGGAGGAAAGTGACAAAATCCATATCCGGGTGGTCAATCCGCTGCCGCCGGCGCGTGGCAAATCGAAGGAATCCGGGCACGTCCAGTCGCTCGAGAACATCCGCCGCCGCTTGCATACGCATTACGGCGACTCCGCCACCCTGTCATCCGCGGAAACAGGCGGACAGTTCGCGGTCATGGTGGAGTTGCCGGTACGTGGAGGAATCGCATGAGAGTACTGATCGTGGACGACGAGAAACTCGCGCGCGAGCGCCTGCGCGAGCTCCTGAACGACCTCAGCGGCTATACCGTCGTGGGCGAGGCCGCCAACGGCGCCGAGGCGGTGGAGAAGGCCGCCGAGCTCAACCCGGACGTGCTGCTCATGGACATCCGCATGCCGGGCATGGATGGGCTGGAGGCGGCGATGCACCTGATGGGCATGGAACACCCGCCGAGCGTGATCTTCACCACCGCCTACGACCAGCACGCGCTCGATGCCTTTGAGGTCAATGCGGTGGATTACCTGCTCAAGCCCATCCGCAAGGAGCGGCTCGCGAACGCGCTCGCCAAGGCGCGCAAGCTCACCATGAAGCAGCTCAAGGAGGTGCAGGAATCGAGGCCCGAGCCGCCCGCGCGCACCCACATCAGCGTGCACCTGCGCGGCAACATCCGCCTGGTGCCGGTGCCGGATATCGTTTATTTCACCGCCGACAGCAAGTATGTCGTGGTGCGCACCGCGACCGATGAGCATCTCATTGAAGACTCACTGGTGAACCTCGAGAAGGAGTTCGGCGAGCGGTTCCTGCGCGTGCACCGCAACGCCCTGGTGGCGACCACCTCCATCAGGGGCATCGAGAAGACCCCGGCGGGCTCGTGGCAGGTGGTGTTGAAAGCCGCGGACAAGCGGCTCGATGTGAGCCGTCGCCACACCGCCGGCGTGCGCCGCTGGGCGCGCAGTCGGCCGGTGTGAGACGTGAGGAACGGCAGGACTGAGGACTGAGGACTGAGGAAAGGCTCCGGGCTGGGTCTTTCCTGCTCAGTCCTAAGTCCTCAGTCCTCGGCACTCGATGGGGTATAATCCCGCTACCGACCCGACCGACCCGCATTTCCAGGCCCCCGCATCCTTGAACACCCTGCGCCTCGGCACCCGCAAAAGCCAACTCGCCCTGTGGCAGGCCGAGTACGTGCGTGCGCGCCTGCGTGCGCTGCACCCGCAGCTTGCCGTCGAGCTCGTCACCATGACGACCGAGGGCGACCGCATCCTCGACCGCAGTCTCGCCAAGGTCGGAGGCAAGGGCCTTTTCATCAAGGAGCTGGAGCAAGGGCTGCTGGAGGGACGCACCGACATCGCCGTGCATTCCCTGAAGGACGTCACCGCCACCCTGCCCGCGGGGCTGCACCTCTCCGTGGTGTGCGAGCGCGAAGACCCGCGCGATGCCTTCGTCTCCAACCGCTACCCCGATCTCAAGTCGCTGCCCGCGGGCGCGTGCGTCGGCACCTCGAGCCTGCGGCGTCAATGCCAGTTGCGCGCGGCCTATCCGCACTTGTCCGTCGCGACGCTGCGCGGCAATGTCAACACGCGCCTCGCCAAGCTCGATGCCGGGGACTTCGACGCCGTGATCCTCGCCGCCGCGGGCCTCAAGCGCCTGGGCTTCGCCGGCCGCATCCGCGCCGGCCTCGATCCCGCCGAGAGCCTGCCGGCCGTGGGTCAGGGCGCGGTGTGCATCGAATGCCGCGCCGACGATGAGGCCGTGAACCGCCTGATCGCGCCGCTCAACCACCGCGCCACGCAGATCTGCGTCACCGCCGAGCGCGCGCTGAACGCCCACCTCGAGGGCGGCTGCCAGGTGCCGATCGGCGGCTACGCGGTACTCGAGGGCGAGACGCTTCACCTGCGCGGCCTCGTCGGCGACCCCGAAGACGGGCGGCTCATCCGCGCCGAGGCACGGGGCGCGGCGGCGGACGCCGAGCGCCTGGGCGCGCAGGTCGCCGCGGAGCTGCTGGCGCGCGGCGCCAAGCGCATCCTCGACAAGGTCTATGGCCGCGGCGGATAAACCGCTTACCGGCGTGCGCGTGCTCGTGACGCGCCCGCGCCACCAGGCGGAGCACCTCGCAACACTCATCGAGCAACTGGGCGGCGCCGCCATCCGCTTTCCGGCCGTTGAGATCGCCGGGCCACGCGACTCCACGGTGCTCTCTAAGCTCATTGACCGGCTGGATGAGTTCGATATGGCGATCTTCGTGAGTCCCAACGCCGTGACGCGCGCGCTGGAGCTCGTCCGGGCGCGCCGCCTGTCTGCGTGCGACGCACAGGCAGGCGGGTCGCTGCCGGCGCGCCTCGCCGTCGCGGCCGTCGGCCAGGGCAGCGCGCGCGAGCTCAAGCGCCTCGGCGTCGAAAACACGATCGCGCCCACGGAGCGTTTCGACAGCGAATCACTGCTCGCGCTTCCGGCCCTCAAGGCCGTCGCCGGGAAAAGCATCGTCATCTTCCGCGGCGAGGGCGGGCGCGAGTTGCTGGGCGCGACCCTCGCCGAGCGCGGCGCGCGCGTCGAATACGCCGAGTGCTACCGCCGGGCGCGGCCCGAGGCCGACACCACGGCGCTCGTGCGGCAATGGGCGCAAAACGGGGTCGATATCGTCACGATCACCAGCGTCGCGGGCCTCAAAAATCTCCACGCGATGCTCGGCGAGTCGGGGCGGCAACTACTTCTCGCGACCCCCATCGTGGTGGTGGGTCGGCGCGTGGCCGAGGCCTGCCGCGAGCTTGGCTTTGCCCAGCCGGCGCTCGTCGCCGCCGAGGCGAGCGATGCGGCCATCGTGGCGGCGATCGAGGCGTGGCGCGCGGCGCAAAATTCCCTATAATCTGCCGAAACCCGCCCGCCTGGTGATACATGATCGAGAATAACGCCAAGACAACGCCCGCCGCCCCGGCAGCCAAGCGCGGCAAACCCGTTGCCGCGAAATCCTCCGCCATTTCCCGTCGCGGTCTGCTGACCGGGGGGCTCGCGCTCATTCTCGCCGTCATCGCACTTTCGGCCACGGGCTATCTCTGGTACCGGCTGCTCGTCGAGAACCGCGAGCTGCTCGCCACCGATGTGGTCGACAAACTGAACACCCTCACGGAAGACACCAAGACCCTGCAAGAAGGCCTGAGCGCGGCGCAGCAGACACTTGCGGAGACAGCGAGCACCCAGGAGACGATCAAGGCCGCCATCGACAAGATCCAGGGCGACCTGAGCCGCAACCGCAACGAGTGGCTGCTCGCCGAGGCCGAACAACTCCTCGTCATCGCCAACCACCGGCTTCAGCTTGCGCGCGACGCGCGCTCGGCGCTCAACGCCCTGCGCGCCGCCGATGGCCAGTTGAACCTCATCGCCAATCCCAACCTGCTGCCGGTGCGCCGCGAGCTGGCGCGCGAGATCACCCTGCTCGAGTCGCTCGAGAAGACCGACGTCACCGGGCTCACGCTCAAGCTCGTGAGCCTCGCCGAGGCTGTGGAGCGGCTGCCGCTCGCACTCGAGGCGCGCATGCGGGCGCCCGAAGGCGCGGACAAGGCCGCGCCGGTGCCAACGCCGGCGCCGGATGCCGGATGGCGCGCCGCGGCACAGCGCATGGGGCAGGACATCCTCGGCCTCGTGCGCATCCGCGAAAACCTCGAGGTGCAGAAGCCGCTGCTGCCGCCGGAGCAGCAATACTTCCTGCGCGAGAACCTGCGCCTGATGCTCTACGGCGCCCAGCTCGCGTTGCTGCAGGCCAACGTCACCGTCTACCAGCAGAACCTGCGATCGGCGCTGCGTCTGCTCAAGGAGTACTTCGACGTCAACACCCAGGTGGTCGCGGCCATGAGCGGCGAGCTGGAGGGACAATTGAAGATGAAGCTCGTGACCGCGCCGCCGGACATCTCGGCCTCGCTCGAGGCGCTGCGCCAGGTCGCCGGACGCAAGGCGGCCCCATGAAGCTGTTGTCCTTTATCCTGGCGATCCTGTTTCTTGCGGTGATCGCCACGCTGTACGCGGTCGAAAATCCGGGCTATGTGCTGATCGCGCGCGCCCCGTGGAGCATCGAGATGACGCTCACGTTGTTCATCCCGCTCCTGCTCCTCGCCTTTTCGCTGTTGGCCGCGGCGCTCTACATCCCGGCGCGGCTCTACCGCATTCCGCGCGATGTGCGCCGCTGGCGTGCGCGCCGCCAGACCCGGCACGCACGCTCGGCGTTGACCCGGGGCCTGATCCATCTCGCGGAGGGCAATTGGACCGAGGCCGAAACCGAGTTTGTTTCCGGTCTGCGCCACAGCGACACCCCGCTGCTCGATTACCTCGGCGCCGCGTATGCCGCGCAGGAGCTGGGGCTCACGGAAAAGCGCGACGAGTATCTCTCGGCCGCGCACAAGAGCGCGCCACAGAACGATCTCGCCATCGGCATGACCCAGGCGTATCTGCAACATCTCGCGCACCAGCCCGAGCAGGCGCTCGCCACGCTCATGGAGCTGCGCGCGCGGCTGCCCAAACATCGGTATACCCTGAAGCTCCTCACCCGCGTGTCCCTGGAACTACGCGACTGGACCGGCATCATCGATCTGATCCCCGATCTGCGCCAGCACGGCGCCGTGCCCGCCGCGGAAATCGACGCGCTCGAGATACAGGCGCACCGCGAGCTGCTGCGCCAGTCGCTCCCCTCCGGCTCGGTCGCGGTGCTGAAGAAGGCCTGGGACACGGTGCCGAGACACCTGCACCGCCACCCGGCGCTCATCGCGATCTACGCGCGCCAGATGATCGCGCAGGGCGAATCGGGCGAAGCCGAATCGATCCTGCGCGCCGCGGTGGAAAACGAATGGAGCGACACGCTCGTGGAGCTCTACGGTCAGGCGCAGGGCGCCGACACCGCGGAGCAACTGGAAACCGCGGAAGGGTGGCTCGCCGCGCACCCGGACGAACCGATGCTCTTCCTCACGCTCGGGCGTCTCGCGACGCGCGCCGGCGAAAACGACAAGGCGCGCATGTATCTCGAAAAATGCATCGCACTCAACGGGCCGACCGAGGCCCATCGCGAGCTCGGCGCGCTCCACGAGCGCGCCGGCGAAAACGACAAGGCGCTCGGCTTCTACCGCCGGGGGCTCGAGCTCTACGCCAGCGAGAGCCGTGCCGCCCCCGGCCGTCTCGTGGGTCCGAGCGCTGCGCGCTATCGCGCGCAGCGCTGACGCCTCAGCGTTCGGCGTCCACGGGCCGGCCTTCGGCCGCCTCGACCGCCTCGCGCTGCTTCTGTGCCTCTTGCGCGAGCTTGCCTTCCAGTTGCCGCGCCTTCTTGTAGGCTTGCACCTGCGGATCGAACACGGTCTTCTCGGGCGGCTTGCCTTCGCCGCAACCCACCAGCAATACCGCGATTGAGACAATCGTCAAAATGTGGCCCATGATGCCTCCCTGAGCAAATGCGGAATGTGGAATTCGGAATGCGGAATGAAGAAACACCGAACCGTTTTCAATTTTAATTCCGCACTCCGCATTCGCCATTCCGCATTATTTTGTGGCATGCGCAAACTCAAACGAATCGAAGTATAGCCGGTCCGCGGGCAGGCCCCGCTCGTTCGCGACGCGCTTCAGCGCCTCGATCATCGGCGGCGGGCCGCTCGCGTAGACCTCGTGGCCGCTCAAATCCGGGTAGTCCGCCGCCACGACCTCATGCACGAACCCCGTGCGCCCGCCCCAGCGGTCCTCCGGGAGCGGATCGGACAACACCGGCGTATAGCGGAAATTTCCGTGCGCCGCGGCCCAGGACTGCGCGAGCTCATGCATATAGAGATCGCGCCGGGCGCGCACGCCCCAGTATAGATGCAGCGGACGCGCCTCGCCCTTGGCGAAGGCGTGCTCCAGGATGCCCTTGACGGGCGCAAAGCCGGTGCCGCCGGCCACGAAGACGATCGGGCGGTCGGCGTCCGCGCGCAGGAAAAACACCCCGAGCGGTCCGCGGAAGCGCAGCAGCTCCTTCTCCTGCATCCCGGTGAACACATGGCCGGTGAAAAGCCCGCCCGGCACGTGCCGGATGTGAAGTTGAAGATGTTCGTCGGCGTGCGGCGCGCCGGCGAGCGAGAAGCTGCGCCGCTGGCCGTCCTTGAGGAGGATATCGATGTACTGGCCGGCGAGGTATTGCAGCCGTTCGTTCTGCGGCAGCTTGAGCGACAGCACCATCACATCCGGCGCGACGCGCTCCATTTTCACCACGCGTGCGGGCAGGGTGCGGATGGCGATGTCTTGCGCGCCGGCGATCTCGCGCGCCACGATGACGAGATCCGAGCGCGGCACCGCCTGGCAGAAAAGCGCCTGGCCCGTGCGTCGCTCCTCCGCGCTCAGGGCCTTGTCTTCGTAAACACCGTATTCGACGTTGCCCGCGCGCACCGCGCCCTTGCAACTGCCGCAGGAGCCGTTGCGACAGCTGTACGGCAGCGTGATGCCCTGGCGCAGGGCGGCGTCGAGGATCGTCTCTTCGTCCTGCGCGGTGAATTCATGGCCGCTCGGTTCGACGCGGATCTTGAAGCTCATGGCGAAGCACGCCTTCGGGGGTCGGTAAGCGCCTCATTGTCCCGGAAACGCGCGCGCCGCGGAAGCCGGGGGTCAAACGAAGAACGATTTCACCGCAGAGAGAGAAAAACTGAAATGGACAGGATTGAGAAGCAGTCGTGAGTCTTTGCTTTAATCCTGTGAATCCTGAGAAATCCTGTTAATCCTGTCTATTCTCTTCCGCTGCTAAATCCACGAGACGCCTTGCACGCTCTCGAGGATGCGCACCGCGCGGTCTATGTCCTGCGCGTCGAGCGCCTGCTGCGCCGCACGCCGGCATTGCTCCTCGGTGCCGCATTCGACGCCGCCCACCCGGTAAACCAACTGCGTGTCGGCGCGGGTGTACTTTTGTCCGCTCCATTCGAAGCGCACATAGGTCACCTGGGTCGCGGAAAGCTCGGTCCGCAACTCGACCGCCGGGTAGGCTCCCGTCCCGCTGCGCAGCGCGGCGCGCCCGTCGAGGGCGAGCAACACGATCGCCTCGCGGGCGGTTTTCTCGATGAGCCACGTGCGGCAGCCGTTGCGATCGGCACACGCGGCGGGCGTCACCACGAAAAGATCGCCGCGCGCCGTGCGTCCGGCCCAACGGGTCGCGTATCGATCCTCGCGACAGGGGCCGGCATCGGTGGCGAGGCAGCCGCCGGTAACCTCGAGCGGCAGCTCGCGCGCGCTCAAGGCCGGGTCATAGGTTTCCCCTGCCGCCGTCCAGGCAAGCGCGCCAACCGCGAAGGTCAGGGCCGTCAAAGAAGCGTGAAGGTTCATGGTTGTCTCGATTCGGGCGTCTTTGACTGGAACATAAGCACTATCCATGCCAGAGTCCACTCCGGGCAAAAACTCTTAAACTTCAGGTCGTTAGTCAGCATGACCCTTGGACGGAAGCGAGCCGTCAGGAAACCGGCACCGGCCTGGAATGTCAATACCGCCGTTTCACGGCATCCGGGTTTGTACGGACCGGCCCCGGGCGGACCTGAAGGCGGTGGCGCACGTAATTGACATAGCCCGACTGCAACCCTTTAATGGCGCCGCGAATCCCATCGGCCTGGAATCAACGCATGAGCGATGCAGTGCTTGTCGAAGTAAGCCATGTCTCGCGCTTCTACGGCGCGCTTGCGGCCGTCCGGGACGTAAGCTTCACCATCCACCGGGGTGAGGTGCTCGGTTTCCTCGGGCCCAACGGCGCGGGCAAGACCACCACCATGCAGATCATCAGCGGCAATCTCGCGCCCTCGAGCGGGAGCGTGACCATCGCCGGGCACGACCTGCTCGCGGACCCGCGCGCCGCCAAGGCCGAGCTCGGGTATCTGCCGGAGAGCCCGCCGCTCTACCGCGAGCTCACGGTGGATGAATACCTCGACTATTGCGCCGCGCTAAACCGCATCCCGCGCGGGCAGCGCGCGCAGGCGCGCGCGACCGCGAAGGAGAAATGCGGCCTGCACGACGCGGGGCGTCGCCTCATCGGCAACCTCTCCAAGGGTTTCCAGCAGCGCGTCGGTATCGCGCAGGCGATCATCCACATGCCCGCGGTGGTGATCCTCGATGAGCCCACGGTCGGGCTCGATCCGATCCAGATCCGCGAGATCCGCGCGCTCATCCGCGAGCTCGGCAAGACTCACGGTGTCATCCTCTCGACCCATATCCTCCCCGAGGTGCAGGCCGTCTGCGATCACGTGCAGATCATCCACAAAGGGGCGCTGGTGCTGCACGAGCGTATCGAGGGACTCGCGCGCCGCGTGAAATCCGCGACGCTCGCCGTCGCGTTCCGCGCTGCGCCGGATCCGGCGCTCATCGAGCGGCTGCCGGGCGTGCACAAGGTCGAAAGCGACGGCGCGGGGCGCCTGCGGGTCTTCCACGAGCCGGGGCAGGACCCGGCCGAGGCGATCGTGCGGCTCGCGGCGGAGAAATGCTGGGGGATATACGAGATCGCGCCCGAGCGCGCCTCGCTCGAGCAGCTGTTCGTCGAGTTGACCGGCGGCGAGCCGGCGGCCGCGGAGGCCGCGACATGATTTTTACCATCGCGACGCGGGAGCTGCGCGCGCTCTTTCTCTCGCCGCTCGCCTGGACGATCCTGGCGGTGGTGCAGGTGATCCTTGCATTCCTGTTCCTCGGGCGCATCGAGCTCGTGCAGCTCTACCAGGCGCGGCTCGCGGCCATGGAAAGCGCCCCGGGGATCACCGAGATCATCGTGCCGGACCTGCTCGGCAACGCGGCGATCGTCCTGCTCCTGGTCACGCCGCTTCTGACCATGCGGCTCGTCGCCGAGGAGCGGCGCAACCGCACGCTCGCGCTCCTCTTCAGTGCCCCGATCTCGATGACCGAGATCGTGCTGGGGAAATTCGCCGGCATCCTGCTGTTTCTGCTGTTGCTGCTCGCCATGCTCGCGCTCATGCCGCTGTCGCTGCTATTGGGCGGGGCGCTCGACTGGGGGCTCTTTTTCTCGGGACTGCTCGGACTGGCGCTGCTGCTTGCCGGTTTCGCCGCGGTGGGGCTTTTCATGTCCACGCTCACCCAGCACCCGGCGGTCGCGGCCATCGCCACCTTCGGGGCGCTGCTCCTTTTCTGGATCCTCGACTGGTCCGGTCAGGGCGGCGCGACGGTCTTCGCCTATCTTTCGCTCTTCAACCACTATAAGCCCTTTCTCGAAGGCGTCTTCGACAGCGCCGATGCCGTGTATCACGCGCTGCTGATCACCACCTTTCTCGTGCTGAGCATCCGGCGCCTCGACGTCGATCGTCTCGGAGGCTGAGATGAACCCGAATGCGGAGTGCGGAGTGCGGAGTGCGGAGTGCTGGTTTTCTATTCCGCATTCCGCAT
>MFSU01000025.1 GCA_001785115.1 Candidatus Muproteobacteria bacterium RBG_16_65_34 | reverse complement strand
GAAGTTGTCGCGGTCGGTGACCATCACCAGGCCATCGAGCGTCATGAGGGTGCCGAAGGTCTCGGTCTCGTAGATCTCGATGCGTTGATAGGCGCTTTGTTCGTCGTGCACCTTGTTTTCGATCTTGAGCGAGATGGCCGAACCTTGCCCGGCCCATTCTTCGGTGTACCAGTTCTTGTCGAGCGGCATGTGTGTGTTTGCTTGAAAGCCTGTAGGAGGCGGGATTTTATACGCCAAGCGCGTGGTCGGCTACAGCTACTTGATACTTGCCATTCGCTACTTGATACTTGCCGCATGATCGGCTGGTCCATACAAAAGGCACGCGACACCTACAATATCGCCCACTGGAGCGGTGGCTACTTCGACATCAACGGCAAGGGCCACCTCGTCTGCCGCCCGGACGCCCGCATCGAGCATCCCGGCATCGATATGTTCGAACTTTCCCGCGAGATCAAGGCCGCGGGCCTGTCGCTGCCGGTGCTGGTGCGCTTCTCCGACATCCTGCGCCACCGCGTCGAAACCCTGTGTGGCGCCTTCGACCGCGCGATGCAGGCCGACGGCTACCGCGGCCAATACACCTCCGTCTACCCCATCAAGGTCAACCAGCAGAAAAGCGTGGTCGAGAAAATCCTCGCGCGCAATGACGGCCGCGTGGGGCTCGAGGCCGGCTCCAAGCCCGAGCTGCTCGCGGTGCTGGCGCAGTCGCGCCAGGACGGCGGCGTGGTCGTGTGCAACGGCTACAAGGACCGCGAGTACATCCGCCTCGCCCTGATCGGCAAGGAGCTCGGACACCGCGTTTACATCGTCGTGGAAAAACCCACGGAGCTCGAGCTCGTCATCCAGGAGTCCAAAAACCTGGGCGTAACGCCGCTGATCGGGCTGCGCATGCGGCTGGCCTCGATCGGCGCCGGCAAGTGGCAGAACACCGGCGGCGAAAAATCCAAATTCGGCCTGTCCGCGGCGCAGGTGCTGGACGCCATCGCGCGTCTGCGCGCGGCGGACCTGCTGCCAAGCCTGCAGATGATGCACTTTCACATGGGTTCGCAGATCGCCAATATCCAGCACATCCAGCTCGGCATGCGCGAGGCGGCGCGCTACTACGCCGAGTTCCGCGCCATCGGGGCGGACATCCGCGTACTCAACGTCGGCGGCGGACTGGGCGTGGATTACGAAGGCACGCGCTCGCGCAGCTTCTGTTCCATGAACTACAGCGTCGAGGAGTACGCGCACAACATCGTGCACGCGCTCACCGAAATCTGCGCGGAAAAAAACCTGCCCCATCCCGACATCGTCACCGAATCCGGACGCGCCATGACCGCGCACCATGCGGTGCTAGTGACCAACGTGGTGGACACCGAATCCGCCCCGGGCGCGGATTCGGTGCCGAAGGCGACGGAAAACGAACCCGCGATCATCCGCGATCTGTGGCAGACGCTCGCGACGCTGTCGGAACGCTCCGTCGTCGAGGCCTATCACGACGCCGCCTACCGACTGACCGAGGCGCAGGGCATGTTCAGCCACGGGGTGCTGACGCTGGCGCAGCGCGCACGCACCGAGCAGATTTACTTCGCCATCTGCTGGAAGGTGCGCGAGCTGTTGCAACCGGCGTCGCGCACGCACCGCGAGATTCTGGATGAACTCAACGAGAAACTGGCGGACAAGTATTTCTGTAATTTCTCCCTGTTCCAGTCCATGCCCGACGCCTGGGCCATCGACCAGATTTTTCCGGTGGTGCCGCTCAATCGCCTGAACGAGCCGCCCACGCGCCGCGCGGTATTGCAGGACATCACCTGCGATTCGGACGGGCGCCTGGACCTGTACGTGGACGGCGAGGGCATCGACTCGACGCTGCCGCTGCATCCGCTGCGCGAAAGCGAGCCCTACCTGCTCGGGATTTTTCTGGTGGGTGCCTATCAGGAGATTCTCGGCGACATGCACAACCTGTTCGGCGACACCGACTCGATTCACGTCGAGCTGATGCCCGACGGCAGCCACCGGCTGCTGCAGCCGCAGCAAGGCGATACGGTGGACTCCGTGCTGCGGTACGTGCACTTCAACGCCGACGACCTGCTCGCCTCCTACCGCGCGAAGATCGAGCGCGCGACCTCGATCAGCGCGAGAAACCGCGAGGCTTATCTGGCCGAGCTGTCGGAAGGGTTGAAGGGATATACGTATCTAGAGGATTGAAGCGGTTTCCTAAACGAAGCATGCGTTAGTGCAAAGTCACTAAATTCAAGATATTTATATATATAACTCAATAGGTTGAATTAAAATGTCGGTTAGACATACAATCCTTTATCTAATTGACAAAGGTTAAACATGGAGCCTATCGGGGCCCCCGAAATCCGACTGAGAATTGAGCGGGATAACCCATGGTGGGCCGACACCAGGCTAGAGATCCCGGAATCTAAATTTCAGCGTAGGGTTTATTACGCCACGTTTATGGCGCTTGCGTTGAACTTTGACGTGAAACGCGCCGCGATTCTGCTTGGGCCCCGGCGCGTAGGTAAGACCGTAATCGTCAAGCAACTGATATACGACGCCATACAAAGCGGGATTGATTCCAAATTAATTCTTTACGCAAGCATAGATGCCCCTATTTATTCTGGAATTTCTCTCGAAAAATTTATTGACTTCCTGCCTAGTGATTCAAAGGATAAGCGGCGTTTAGTAATTTTTGACGAAATTCAATATCTAAAAGACTGGGAACTCCACCTAAAAGATCTAGTCGATAACTATCCGCAAACCAAGTTTGTTGCATCTGGGTCAGCGGCTGCGGCACTTCGCTTAAAGAGCCGAGAGTCCGGGGCCGGGCGATTTTCTGAGTTCATGTTGCCCCCGCTAACTTTCTACGAGTTCCTGAAATTCATCGGCGATGACGAACGTCTAATCACGATAAAGGGCCCGCATCAGTATGAAGCTAAAGATATTGACGAACTCAATACCAAATTCGTCGATTACTTGAATTTTGGTGGTTATCCAGAGGCTGTCCTGAATGCAGAGGTCAGACGAAATGCGGAACAATTCATAAGAAACGACATCATTGACAAAGTCTTGCTAAAAGATCTGCCAAGCCTCTACGGAATAAATGATATTCAGGGTCTCAATAAGTTGTTCTCCTTTCTCGCGTATAACGCTGGCGCAGAAGCGAGTCTTGAAAACATTTCTAAAGAGTCTGGGTTAGCAAAACCGACGATAAAGAAATATATTGAATATTTGGAAAGCGCGTTCTTAATTCTCAAGCTATCTACAGTCGACGATAACTGCCGAACTCTGAAAAGAGAACGCAATTTCAAGATCTACTTAAATAATCCATCCATGAGGGCGGCACTTTTTGCGCCAGTAAAGATTACCGAGCCAGAAAAAATAGGCCACTTAGCGGAATCAGCTATTTTCTCGCAATGGCAACATTCACCATCTTTTCGCCGATTGAGATATGCGCGTTGGCGCAATGAAGGTGAAGTAGACATTGTGTATCTTAGAACGCCCGATGAAAAGCCACTATGGATTGGAGAAATTAGATGGTCAGACAAAGTCCAGAACAAATACGGAGAAGAAACGAAGTCACTAGCGTCATTGCTCAAGAACCACAAGACTATCGAAAGCGCATTTCTTACCTCGAAGACTATATCAAAAGTGAATGTTCTTGAAGGTAGGAAATTTACAATTTGGCCAAGTTCTCTCTATTGCTACAGCGTCGGAAGAAATATAACTGCTGGCCTTGATAAGGCAGGCCTGTGAATTGAGCTGGGTACGGTAGGTATAAAAATAAATGAATAACTGAGGTCTGAGGTATCTCTGATTTCACGGAGTTTTCATCTCAGTCAACGCGATGGCTAACGTTTCTTTAAACCGTCGGCATGTGAACCAACAGGGTCAGACTGGGGCGAAGAACGGTTTTCACAAACGGCCCGGTCGAACAAACCCGCCAGCAGCGAAGCGATAACTTTCTATCTCGATTGAAACCCGTTTCTTTACCGCCGACCAGTGTGCGATAAAGCAGGTCGGGGGTGCCGCATCAACAGGCTCGCCGAGATGACGGGTACGCCGTGATAGCGATCCTGCTCAAAGTCCTTGTCTCCGGTCAAGATGAAATCGGGAGCAGGATGCGTGGCCGCAAGTTCGACAAATGGGCGATCGGTGGGGTCGCACATTCGTAGACGGCTATGGCCGGTCTTCGAAAACACGGCGACGGTTTTGAGGACAGTCGGGAGCTGAAAGGGCGGTTGGTATCAATTACGACCCGCACGGGTATTCCTTACCTCGCTGACGAGTTTTTCGATCTCCGACGGGGTCGGGCAGCCGACCCACGGAGCGCGCGAATCATGCGACCGAGTTGTTTACGGGCCGTCTCGCGTTCTTCGGATTCGATGATGAGCACATTGACGCCGCGCTGGACGCGCACCTTTGCGCCGAATCCTTTCAGCCACTTGGTTGGAATCAGGAGTCCATCCTTTGTGTAGCGCGCGTCGCCCATGTCGGTATGCCTGAAGCGGTCGGTGAACACCGGTATAGCTTCGCCTCGGCCGGAGTCCCACCCAATCAGTGGGGAGGTCGAGTGAAACGGGGATCAAGGAGCCTGAGTGCGCTTGCCTCGATTGGTACGAGAGGTTGTCACTGCGTGTCTATATCTCGCCCCTTGTACCTGCCGTTTAGCCCGCACCCTTCTTGATCTTGATCGCAAGCGGCTTGGCGATGCCGAGGTGCTTGAGCTGCTGCTCCGCGGCGTCGAGCTTCTCGAGCCCATCGTACGGCCCCAGGCGCACCCGGTAGTAATCGCCCTTACCCTCGATGGTGACCTTCTGGATCTGGGCGACGACGCCGTTGAGCGCGAGCTTGGCCTTGAGCTGATCGGCGTCCTGAAAAGTCGGGAACGAGCCCGCTTGCAGGACGTAGCTCACGCCCTCCTCGGGGGCGGTCTTTGCGGCCTTCTCGGGTCGGGTGCGCGCGGTGCGCTCCGGCAGCACCGTCTCGGTCTCGGGAAGGATCGTGTAGAAATCGAATCTGGTCTTGCCGGGTTTCGCCGGCTCGGGGTCTTTCCGGGCTGTCGGTTCCTGCGCTTCCACGGGGGCCTTGCCGGCGGAGGAGAACAGCCGCGCCAGCCCGCCGCGCGCCGGGTCGCGCGGCATGAGGAGCTGCACCAGCAGCACCGCGGCGATGCCTATCCCCAGGCCGAGCAGGAGCAGCAGCCAGCCGCGGCCTTTCTTGCCGCGCCTGGCCGGGGTGCCCGGTTTTCTGCGCGCCTTAACCATAAGAATTTTCGCCGCAGAGTACGCAGAGAGCGCGGAGGGTTATGAAAATTGAGTTCATCTTACATGTCCCGATTTAAGGGTACCTCTAGAAATTCAACACCAAGACATCTCGTCGCAGAGACGCAAAGGCATTTTCTTGCTGAAAAACCAGGAGATTTTCTCTGCGTCCTTTGTGCTGTGCAGGACGCACGAATGTCGCGGGCGCAGGGACGCGCAGGAGCGACCGTCTCTGCGGCAAATAATCTTATAGGAATGCATTTTTAGAGGTTCCCTATAATATTTCTCCGCGTTCTCTGCGATCTCTGCGGTGAAACGTCTTTACATGCTCTCCGGCGCCGAGACGCCCAGGAGCGTGAGCCCGTTGGCGATCGCCTGGCGCGCGGCGGCGATGAGGCACAGCCGTGCATCGCGCAGGTCCGCGTCCTCCACGAGAAAGGTGTGGGTGTTGTAATAGGTGTGGAAGTCGTGCGCCAGCTCGCGCAGGAAATGGGCGAGCTGGTGCGGCTCGTGGGCGAGCGCCGCCGTCTCCACGGTCTCGGGGTAGCGCAGCAACTGCGTCATGAGCGCCATCTCGTGCGGCTCCATGAGCCGCGTCACATGGCGCTCGCCGTTCGCGCGGTCGTGGGACCAGCCTTTCTCCTTGAGCTGACGGAAGACGCTGTGGATGCGCGCGTGCGCGTATTGCACGTAGTACACCGGATTATCGGCGGACTGCGACTTGGCGAGATCGAGATCGAAATCCATGTGCTGCTCGCACTTGCGCAGCACGTAGAAGAAGCGCGCGGCGTCGTTACCGACCTCGCGCCGCAGTTCGCGCAAGGTCACGAACTCGCCCGAGCGCGTGGACATCTGCGCGCGCTCCCCGCCCTTGTAGAGAATGGCGAACTGCACCAGCAGCACGTCGAGCCTTCCCGGATCGTCGCCGATCGCCGCGAGCGCGGCCTTCACGCGCGGGACGTAGCCGTGGTGGTCCGCGCCCCAGATGTCGATCACCCGGTCGAACCCGCGCTCGAGCTTGTCCATGTGGTAGGCGATGTCGTGGGCGAAATAGGTCTTCTGGCCGTTTTCGCGCACCACCACGCGGTCCTTTTCATCGCCGTAGTCGGTCGAGCGAAACCAGAGCGCCCCGTCTTTCTCGTACACGTGGCCGCTGGCCTTGACGCGTTCGATGGCGCGGTCGGCCGCCCCGTTTTCGATCAGCGAACGCTCCGAGAACCATTGATCGTAAACCACGCCGAATTCCTCCAAGTCCTGGCGGATGTCGGCGAGGATGATCTTGAGGCCCAGGTCGAAGACCCGGCGGTAGGCCGCGGGCCCGAGCAAGCCCTTCGCGCGCTCGATCAGGGCGTCGATGTGACGCTCCTTGTCGCCGCCCTGCGGTTCATCGGGCGGGATGTCCCGGAAGACCGCCGCCGCCGGGTGGCGGAATTGATCGCCGCTCTCGCGGTGCAGCGCGGCGCCGATGTCGTAGATATAGTCGCCCTTGTAGCCGTTCGAGGGAAACACAAGCTGCTCGCCGCACAGCTCGAGGTAGCGCAGCCACACGCTCGCGGCGAGGATGTCCATCTGCCGGCCGGCGTCGTTGATGTAGTACTCGCGGTGCACCTTGAAGCCCACCGCATCGAGCAGGTTTGCGACGGTCGCGCCATAGGCCGCGCCGCGCCCGTGCCCGACGTGCAGCGGTCCGGTCGGATTGGCCGAGACGAACTCGACCTGCACCGGCGCTCCGGCGCCGACCGCCGAGCGCCCGTAGGATTCACCCGCCGCGAGGACCGCGGGCACCACGCCGAAGAATGCCGCGGGGCTCAAGAAGAAATTGATGAATCCGGGGCCGGCGACCTCCACCTTGGCGACCTTCTCCGAGGCGGGCAGCGCCTGCACGATTTTCTGCGCCAGCTCGCGCGGCTTGACCCGCGCCTGCTTCGCGAGCGTCAGCGCCACATTGCTGGCGAAATCGCCGTGCTCCCGGGCGCGCCCGCGCTCGACCTCGACGGCGACCGCGGCGTCCGCGGGCAGTGCACCCGTGGCCTTGAGGCCCTGGAGCGCATGGCGCAGCAGCTCTTCGATGTGGTGTTTCACGGAATCAGAGGAAAGTGAAAAGAGAAAAGCCCAAGTCCACGCGCGGCCCGAACGCCGTTTCCGGTTGCACCGCATTCTATTACTTTTCTCTTTTCTCTTGTATCTTTTCTCTGTCTTCACAACGTTCGGCGTAGTACCGGCTCACGGGATCGCGGTGCGCGTCGCGCAGCTTCTCGAACAGGGGCCGCGCCTCGCGGCCGCGGCCGGCGTGGAACAGCTCGTAGGCGCGCGCATAGTCCGGGAGCCAATCCAAGTGCGGGTAGGCGTTCGCGGGGATTAGCTCGTAGATCCGCACCGGCGCCTCCCGTCCGCGCACGTGCGCCACGTCGATCTCGCGCAGATTCGGAAAGACCTCGCGCACCTGGCGATACGTGAACTCACTGAGCAGAATGTGGGTGCCGTAGACCTTGTTCAGGCCCTCGATGCGGGAGCCCAGGTTCACCGCGTCGCCGATCACGGTGTAGTCGAAGCGCGCCTCCGAGCCCATGTTGCCGACGATCATGGGGCCGGTGTTGATGCCGATGCCGATGTCGAGCACCGGCCGGCCCTCGCGCCGCCACTGCTCCCGCAGCTCCGCGAGCGCGTGCATCATGTCGAGCGCGGTGCGGCAGGCGGCCGCGGCGTGGTCCGGGCGCGGGATGGGGGCGCCGTAGACCGCCATGACGGCGTCGCCGATGTACTTGTCGAGCAGCCCGTCGTGCGTGAACACGTTCGCCGTCATCTGCGTGAGGTAGGTGTTGAGCAGCCGCACCAGCTCCTCCGGGGCGAGCGTCTCGGAGACCGAGGTGAAGCCGCGGATGTCCGAGAACAGCACCGTGAGCTCGCGCTTCTCGCCGCCCAGATGCAGTTTGCTCACGTCGCGCACGATCTCCTCGACCACCTTGACGGGCACGTAGTGCTGGAAGGCGGACTTGATCTGGCGGCGCGCGGCCTCGGTGGTGAAATATTGCACCAGCGTCGAGGACACGAACAGCGCCGCCAGCAGCGTGGACGGATAGACGACGTTGAGCCAGACCTGCTCGACCCGGAACAGATAGACGGCCAGACCGATATACAGGCCGAACCCCAGCGCCACGGCCGCCGCGCCGGCACGCACGGACAGCCGCGGCAGCAGCAGCGCCAGCCCCGCCCCGAGGGCGAGCAGGACCAGCAGGTCGAGCATGCCCATCCACTCGGGCCGGTGGAGAAAATCGCCGTGCAGCAGGTTCAGCATGACCGTGGCGCGGATCTCCGCGCCCGGAAACACCGGCCCGTAGGGCGTCACGCGCGTATCGCCCACGGCCTTGGCGGTCGCGCCGATGAGCACGATCTTGTCTTTGATCCGTTCGCGCGGCACCGCGCCGCTCAAGATATCGGCGACGGAGACGGTGGGGACGGTCTGCTCCGGTCCGTAGTAGCGGATCAGCGCGCGGCCCGCCTCGTCCGTCGCGATGACGCGCTCGCCGACGGCGAGCGCCTCGATGCCGAACGCGCTCGTGTGCAGCGTCAACCGCGGCGCGTCCAGATACGCGCGCGCCGCCTGCACGTCGGCCGCGGGGAAGAATCGCCCCTGGTAGCGCAGCACGAGCGGGGTTCGGCGCAAGGTCCCGTCGCGGTCGGGCAGGCCGTTGATATGGCCGAGGTAACGCGCCGCGGCCTGAAGCTGCGGAAGATTCGCGAGCAGCCCGCGCGGCTCCGGCATGGGGAAGTCGAGTCGCCCGTCTCCGGTGTCGCGGATCTCGCCGATGGCGTGCGGCTCGATGGACTTGAACGCGCGCCCGGCCTCCTGCGCGCTCACATGGCGCGTATCCTCGTCGGACATGAGAAACAGCACGCTCAGGACCGCCTTGCGCGTGGCGGCGAGGCTTTCGGCGAGCGCGGCGTCGGTGGCGAGCGCGCGCTTGAGGCCGGCGTACGGGCTTGCCGCCTCGGGGTATCCGGCCTCGGACTCGAGACGCCGGATCTGTTCCAGCAGCGCCTGATTCTCCGGCTCGGCGAACAGCACGTCGAAGACGATCACGCGCGCCCCGAGCCGGTCGAGGCGCTCGGCGAGCCGGGCCATCGTGCGCCGGCTCCAGGGCCAGCGTCCGAGGGCGGCGAGGCTTTTTTCGTCGATCGCCGCGATCAGTACTTCGTTCGGGGGCGCGCGCGCCGGGAGCGCCAGCAGGCGCATGTCGTAGGTCTTGAGCTCCAGGTAATCCAGGAGCGGATTACCGGCGAGATAGAGGAAAATGACCGCAAGGGTGACGCCAAATCCGACGAGGCTTGGCGGGATTTTCCGGGCGGCCCTTTTTTCTGAGGCATTCGGCATCGGAATTTGTTAAAACTAGAGACGTTATGCCCACGCCGGCCCCGCATTCTAGAGGTAAAGCCCGCGCCTGTCGAAAGCCCGCGGGCCCGATGCGCGCCTGGCGGGCGCTCATCTGCGCGTCTTTGTTCGCGCCCTGTCTGGGCTGGGCGCAGGACATCCAGCTTTTGCGCATCGTCACCGCCGAGGAGTCTCCGGACAAAAAGCCGTTCGAGGAGATTCGCGGCGTGCACCTCGACGCCGACGGCACGCTCTATCTCACCGACAGCGGCAACGGGGCGCTCTACGTGTTCGCCGCCTCCGGGCCGACGGCGCATATCCTGGCGGGCAAGGGACTGGTGTTCGGATCGCGCAAGCTTGCCGGCATCGCGCGCCTCGACGACGCGACCCTGGCGATCGCCAACAGCGGCGACGATTTCATCGCGGCGCTCGACGCCAAGCGCGCCCAGCGCCTCCAGATCGGCGAGGCCGGAAGCGCTGAGGGCCGTCTGGACTCGCCCGCGGGGCTCGCCGCCTCGGCGCGCGGGCGGCTCTACGTGGCCGACCGCGGCAACCACCGCGTGTCCGTATTCACCCGCGAGGGCCTGTTCCTGTTCGCGTTCGGCAACGACCCCGCCGATCCCTTAAGGCTCAGCAAGCCGACCCAGATCGCGGTGGACGCCGAGGAGCGCGTCTATGTGCTCGACGACCGGGAAGGCGGGCGGCTCACCGTGTTCAGCCACCAGGGCGAGGCGCTCAAGCGTCTGAGCGCCGAGCAATTCAAGGGCCAAGCCGAGCGTGCGATGCGGTTCAGCGCGCTCGCGGTCGACGCCCACGGGCGGGTATTCCTCGCCGACAAGGCGAACGGCAAGATCCTCGAGCTCGACTGGCGCGCGGGCAAGCCCGTCTTCAGCTTCGGCAGCAAGGGCGCCGGGCGCGGCCAGTTCGGCGAGGTCACGGCGATGAGCGTGACCGCCGACCGCAAACTCGCGATCGGCGACAGCGAGAATCGCAAGGTCGAGATCTATCAACTGCCGCCCGCGCCCGCGCCGGCCGGTCCGGCGCTGCCCACCGTGGCGCGCGGGCCGGCGCTCGTCGCCGCGGCCGGCGAATCCGCGCCGGACTGCGACAGCGTTCAGCCGCTGCCCGCCGGCGGGATGCTGTGCGTGCAGCGCGAGACGCGGCGCGTGCTGCGTGTCGCCGCCGACGGCAAGGCGGAGCCCTTCGGCGGCGAGTTCGCGCGCCCGCGGCTGGTGGCGCTCGACGAGCGCGATATCGCCGTCGTGGACGGCGACCACATCAAGCTTTTCGCCCACGACGGCAAGGCGCGTTTCACCATCGGCGGCGGCGGATCGCGCGACGGCGAGTTCGACAGTCCCGCGGGCGCGGCGCTCGGGGAGCGGATCTACGTTTCCGACACCGACAACCGCCGCATCCAGATCTTCTCGCGCGACGGCGTCTATCTCGACAAGATCGTGAACAGCAAGGAGCAGCCGCTCCTGCAGCGCCCCGGGGCGATCGCCCTCGACGCCGCGGGCAACCTCTACGTCGCCGACAACGGCCTGTACAAGGTGCGCGTGTTCGGCCCCGACAAGCGCCTGCTCTACGACGTGGGCGAGCCGGAATCCTCGCCCCAGCGCTTCAAGCAGATCCATGCCCTGGCCGTGGACCGGGACGACAATCTCTATGTGCTCGCCGCCACCGCCGTCAACGACTACACGGTGCGCGTGTACAACGGCCCGAGGCTTGCATTCGCGTTCGGCGCCCAGCTCGAGCGCGGCATCGGTTGGGGCCAGGCCGCGACGGTGGCGCTGCTGAAGTCCGAGAAAACCACGCTCGCGGTCTACGATCGCGCGCGCCGCTCGTTGCAGAGCTATCGGTACCTGCAAGTCCCGCCCCAGGTCGGCGGGCTCGTGATCTCGGGCGGGCCGCGCGAGACCGCGCTGCTCTGGCAGAAAGCCCCGGGCAGTTTCATCGAGCGCTACCGCGTCTACGGCGCGTCCGAGTCGGACGGGCCCTACGAGCACCTGATAGAGGTGCGCGAGACACGCGCCGTGCTCGCGGCTTCGGCCAAGGGCCATCGCTATTACCGCGTCACCGCCGTGAGTCATTACGACGTGGAGGGCCCGGCCGCGCCGGCGCGCGAGGATCTGTTCCAGTCCGGTCACAAGCTCTACCGCGAGGGGGCCTATGCCGAGGCCGCGGCGGTGTTCGTCAAGGCGCGCCGGGAGAACCCCGAAAACGGCCACGCGCTCGAGTACCTCGGTCGCTGCCGCCTGGAGCAGGGCCAGACGGAGGACGCGCTCACCTATTTCCAGGACCTCGGGAGCATCGCCGGGTTCGCGGTCGCATCCGTCAATCTCCAGGCCGAGGCTCTGCTGCGCGCGCGGCATTTCGTCCAGGCCCGGGCGCTGCTCGACAAGGCGCGCGCCGAGCGCCGGGCCGACGGGGAGACCTATGCGCTGTGCGGGCGGCTGAGCTTGAAGCTCGGCGACGCCGTGGGCGCCTCGGACTGTCTCGAGCAGGCGCTCAAGAGCGGCGCGGACAACGCCGAGACGCATTTTCTGCTCGGCCAGACCTATGTGAAGCTCGGCGCCCCCCAGAAGGGGCTGGCGGAGTTCGACAAGGCGGTGCAACTGGCGCCGAACGACGCCGCGGTGTGGACGCAGAGCGCGCAGGCGCGCCAGGCGCTCAAGCTGCACAAGGAAGCGATCGCGCACTTCGAAAAGGCGCTCGCCCTCGACGCCGTCAGCGCCGAAGCCCGATTGGGCGCGGCGCGTTCGCACATCGCGCTCCAGAACTACGACCGGGCCAACTCCATCGCGCTCTCCATGTCGGGCACCCCGGACCAGGAGGCGGCGGGCTATTACCTGCTCGGGGTGATCGCGGCCGCGAAGAAGCAGCCGCAGGACGCGGTGCTGGCGTTCACCCGCGCCGGGGCCAAGGACCCGCGCGACGTCGAGGCGTGGCTCGGTCTCGCGGACGCGCACGCGCAGCTCAAGAATTCCGCCGCGGCGCAGGAGGCGCTGCAACAGGCGGTAAAGGCCGGCCCCGATTCGTTCGAGGCGCAGCAGCGCCTGGCGCTCACGCTCCAGAAGGACGAAAAGCACGCCGAGGCGCTGCCCTACTTCGAGCGCGCCGCCGCGCTCCAGCCCGGGCACGCACCGACGCGCCTCGCCTACGCCCAGTCGCTTGCCGCGGCCGAGCGGCTCAAGGAGGCCTCGGCCCAGGCTGCGGAGGCCGCGCGGCTCACGCCCGATCAGGTCGCGCCGCTGACGCTCCTCGCCGATATCGCGAAGCGGCAGGGCAAGCACGGCGACGCGATCGGCCATCTCACGAAGGCGCTCAAGCTCGAGCCCGGCGCGGCGGCGCTGCACCTGAAGCTCGGCGAAACCTATCTCGAGACCAGCGCCTACGACGAGGCCCAGACGCAGCTCGAGAAGACGGCGCTGCTCGATCCCAAGGGGCCGCGCCCGCACGAGCTCCTGGGCGCGATGTATCTCGAGCGGCGCCTGTTCGAGGCCGCGATCAAGTCGCTCGGCAGGGCGGCGGAGCTCGATCCCTCCGCGCAGAACAAGGCGCAACTCAACGCGGCCTACGCCGAGAAGAAAAAATCGCAGGAGTTCAAGCAGAACGCCCCGCGCATCCTGCTGCAGGACCTCACGCTCAAGCGCGTGTTCTCCTCGGCGTACAAACAGTACGCCGGCGAGCCCGTCGGCTCGGTCAAGATCCGCAATCTGGGCAACGCGGATTACAGCAACCTGAAGTTGAGTTTCCATATCAAGGGCTACATGGATTTCCCGTACTCCGCCGAGCTGCCCACGCTCACCGCGGGCGGCGTGCTCGAGGCGCCGCTGTTCGCGTCATTCAGCAACAAGATCCTCGGGATCGACGAGGACACCGGCGTGCAGGTCGAGGTGAAGGTCACCTTCTATCACGAGGGGCGCGAGGCCACGGCCGAGCTCACGCGGCCGATGACGATCTACGGCAAGAACGCGATCCTGTGGCGCGAGGCCGACATGGTGGGTTCGTTCGTCACGCCCAAGGACGAGACGCTCAAGGACTTCGTGCGCCAGGCGATCAACCCGTACGCCTCCGAAGAGACGGTCCTCAACCGGAAGGTGGCGACCGCCATGACCGTGTTCACGGTGCTGTCCGGGCACGGGCTCAAGTACCAGGTCGATCCCAACACGCCCTACTCCAAGGTGAGCGCCGACCAGGTGGACTACGTGCAGTTTCCGCGCGAGACGCTGCGCCTGAAGAGCGGTGACTGCGACGATCTCTCGGTGCTGCTCGCCGCCGCGCTCGAAAACCTCGGCGTCGAGACCGCGTTCGTCGACATCCCGGGACATCTGTTTTTCATGTTCAACACCGGGCTTGCGGCGGACGCGCGCGAGCAGGTGAGCACGCAGGACGATCTGCTCGTGCTCCGCGACGGCCAGGTGTGGATCCCGCTCGAGGCGACGATGATCGCGACCTCGTTTTCCGAGGCCTGGGCCGAGGGCGCGCGCAAGTTCCGCGAAGCCGAGAAGGCCGGCACGCTCAAGATCATTTCGCTGCGGCGTGCCTGGGAGCGCTACATGCCGGTGACGCTCGCGCCGGCCGGGTATGCGATCGAGCCGCCCGCGGGCGAGCGCGTCAAGACGCGCTTCGAGCGCGAGCACGGCATGCTGCTCGCGCGCGCCCTCGATCGGCTGGTGCGGCCCTACCAGGCCATCGCCGCCGTGAACCCCAAGGACCCGTCGCCGCGGGTCCAGGTCGGCATTCTCTACGCCAAGAACGGCCTGCACGAGCTCGCGCTCAAGGAGTTCGACCAGGCGCTCGCGCTCGATTCGGGGAACAGCGCGGCGCACAACAACCGCGGCAACGTCTACTATAATCAGGGCGATTACGAACGCGCCCTCGAGGCGTACCGCTACGCCAGCCGGCTCGATGCGGCCGACGGCGGCGTCAGGCTCAACATGGCGCTCGGCTACTACCGGCTCGGGAAGCTCAAGGAGGCCGCCGAGAGCTTCCAGGAGGCGGCGGCCCTCGACCGGTCCCTGGAGACGCGGTACCAATCTTTCAAGAAACTGCTCGGCGGCTGATGAGACCCGTGGTCTTCGACGGAGGTGTTTCCATGAAACGGATACAGGTCGCGGTATTTCTGGCGTTATGGATTCCGGCGGCCTCGCTCCTCGCGGCCGAGGGCGCCGGGGGCGGATCGGGCGGCACGGGCGCGGTGGTCAAGCAGGTCGAGGGCGCCGGCGGCGCGAAGACGCTCCTCCAGCAGATGTGGCAAAAGCTGCGCGCCTACGGGCCGAAGCTCGAAGCCGGGCGCGAGCCGGCGCGCGCGGCGACCCAGGCGGTCGGCGTGCGCGGGGCGGAGGCCACCTCCACGCAATTGAATCCTTATTGGAAGGACGACAAATCGAGCGATCCGGCCCATCAGCAGGAGGTGGCGGAGCTGAACAAGGCGCAGGACCTCGCGGACACGGACGCGCCGGGCGCCGCGCGCGCGCTGGAGGAGTTTCTCAAGAACCATCCCGCGAGCGCGCTCAAGCCGAACGCGCAATTCGCGTTGGCCCTGGCCCACGGCACGGCCGGCGACAAGGCCCGCGGGCGCGCGGCGGCGGAGGGTTTTCTCAAGGACAACCCCGCGCACCCGTTGGCCGACGACGCGCGACGACTGATCGCGCAGCTTCAGTAGAACGGCCCCGCGTAGCGCCGGCGCGGCCGGACTCGCTGCCGTTCGGGCCGAGCCCGCTGCCGCGGAACATGAACGAGGATCGGAAAAACACCCCGCCGTCCGCACCCGGCGTCGCGCCGAGTGTCTCGGGCGCACCCGATCTCGTGCACATCAGCATCGTGGTCAACGTGGATTTGGCGGCCATCGAAGGGCTGCTGCAAGTCTGCCCGGTGCGGGGATAAATAAGGGTTTCTCGCGGATTTTTCATGAACGCGGCGGCGGATGCGCGGTCCGTTGCGGAAGAGGTCGCGTGAGGACAAGGCCGGAACCGCTTCTGGCCGTGCCGCACGCAGGAAATACTCGCCTTCTTATTGAATCGTACCGGTAATAAAGGGCGTGCACCCCGCGACGCCGTCTCCCCCGACCACGGTCACGGTGACGGCGGTCGAATCCCAAGTAGAATCTGTATCCCCGTCGGTGAGGACGAAACCGATTTCGGTTGGACCCCAGGGGAGGCCGTCGAGCAGGGTGCGCGAGGTAGTGCCCGCGAGCTCGCCCACCGTGGCCGAGACGACGATTGTGGTCCCGACGGGGAGATGGTTGGTGTTGACATCCCCGATCATGGCGGCGAAAGAGACCGAGTTGCCCGCCAGGATCGAGAACGGGGTCGTCTTCCACGTGGACGTCGTGGTGTCCCACCAGGAGACCGCGCAATACGCGGCGCTGCCCGAGAACGCGACGGTGAGTGGGGTCCAGATCATCTTGCTGGTCTGGCAATTCAGACCGGTGCAGCCCGGGCCGTCCCAAACCCCGTTGGGACCGTCGTATTGTCCGTTCGCATTCGTGTCTATGTATTCTTCGAAGGGCTCGGTGCTGGGCGATATCACGCCCGCACAATTCTTTGTAACGCCGTCGTTGCGGCAGCCGTCGTCGTCCTTGTCGTAGAACGGCTCCCCCAAATCCACGATGGTCTCCCCGGCGTCGTACAGGCCGTTGCCGTTGGCATCGTTGAAGGCCTCCTCGCCCATGACCGCCGCGAGCAAGGTCACCCACCCGTCGCGCGGGTGTGCGGTGGTGACGACCCCGTAGTAGGTGTTGAGATCCGCTTGCAGCGTCGTCTCCCATCCGATCGCCGTCACATTCGTCGGTATGGGCACCTGGGTTCGGAAGATGACCGAGGTCGTGCCGGCACTGTCGAGCGTGTTGCTGCGGTCGATCGCGCCCGCCTCCGCGTAGAAAGAGACCGCCGTGCCCTGCAGCACGTTGTAGTTGCCGAAACGGTCGGCTACGTAGGCGGTGACGGTGGCCTCCTTGCCGGAAAATGCGAGGCCGGCCAGATTGATCCTCGAGCTCGCGATATTGAAATGCGTGGCCGAAGGCACGCCGCCGCCGATGGAGATCGGGCCGGAGGACGTGGTAAGGGTCCCGGTGACGCTCGTGACGGAAGCCGCGACGGTGACCGTGCCGGCGACGCTGCCGCTGTTGAGGATAACGTCGGCGTAGCCGTTTACGGTCGAACTGCTGGCTGTGGTCGGCGTCGCATCCAACTGGCCGACGTATTCGCCGCCAAGCGCCGGCAGTCTTCCTCCCGTCGGTCCGGTCATGATAAAGCTCACCGAGGTGCCGTCTACCACCGGATTGCCATTGATGTCTTTGACACGGAACTGGACCGTGGACATTTCTTGTTGCCCGGTACCGTGGATGCCGATGACCGCCGGGGTTGCCGAAACGAACTCAAGGCTCCCGTTCGGCGGCGCGGTGATGGTGATGAGGGTCGTATTGCTCACGCTGCCCGATGTCGCGGTGACCGTGACCGAGCCCGGAATGTTGGTGGAGGTGAATGTGGCGGTCGCAATGCCGCCCGTGGTGACCGCCGAGGAGGTGACGCTCCCGAGCGCCGAGCTGCTCACCGTGAAGGTCACCGTCGTGCCGTCGGCCACGGCGGCGCCGGTGCTCGCGGCGACGGTCGCCTGAATGCTCGATGTCTGGCCGCCGGTGTTGACGGTCGCGGGCGTCGGCGTCAAGGCGATCGAAGCGGCGGCGCTGGCGATCACGCCGGTGGTGCCGCTTCCGGGACCGTTAGTTGTTGCAGGGGAGCTTACCTGCGAGGACTGGGCGCCGCAGCCGGCAAGAACGAGCGCCACCAGGATCCGGGCGATATTTGGACTAATCGTCACCATTTTTCCTCATGTGCCTGCGCAAGACAGCAGTACCGGCTACGGCGCGTCAATCGCCTCTACTTCCAGCGGCGCCGAACCGTAGATGCTCCCACTGTATGCGTGCAAGGAGCCCTTATACGCCAGGCTGCATCCGTACCACATTCTCACGGTGACCGCCTTGGTGCCGCTGGCTTCGGTTTTTGTCGTGTACGGGGAAGTAACGAGCGACCCGTTGTCATAGAGTTCCATTACCGGCGTGATCGACGTCGATCCGGCGGCCAGATCCAGAAACAACGTGAGCTTCACGTTATTTAGCGGGTTCCCGGCGCTGTCTTCGACGGTAATTATGTAGAGATCATCCACCGACGCGTAACCAATAGCACACGCATCGTCCTTGACCGTCGTCCACTTCGTGCTCGCGGGGTTGATTGTGATCGTGCTCCCATCCGGTGCCGGATTTTCCTCACCGCTGCCGCAACCTGCCAGCAGAGTCAGTACCGCCGCGAGCCCCATGGCGAGAGATGTGTTTTTGATCATCAGGCCGCCCATGTCTTGTTAACTATAGGATAAATGGGTATCTCGCGCTGAATATAGTTTGTCGCCAATGGGTTGGCAAGGATATCTATAGCTAACTATGAAGAACGGCCCCGGGATAACCGGGTGGCGAGGAGCCTATGCGGAACGCGATGCGGGCAATTCGGCGACTTCCTTGAGGGTTGCGCGGCGCATGGGCCGGCCGTCAACGGGGCTCAAGGGCGGCTCGCGCAGATCCTCGGGGCGAAAGACGTACACTTCGATAGGCGTGGACTCGGCATCGAACCGGTAGACGGGGACCGCTTCGTAGCGTTCGCCGCCGAAACGCAGCCGCTTTTCGGTCTGCTCGTGGGGGATACTGTGGTCCGACAGCAGGAAGCCGACCTCCTCCGGCGAATCGGCGGCGATGTGGAGCTGTATCGGCGCCTCGGCAGTCAGGAGGCCGGTCAGGACCGGCCCGACCAGCCGCGGGTTGAAACGTTGGAGAAAGCGCATCGCCTGGAGGGCGATCTCCCGCATTCTTCGCAGATCGCGGGCGAGCCGATCGCCGTGAAACAGCGCAAGATGCTGCTTGAGCGCCGCTTCGATCTCTTCGTTGCTCGGCAGGTGTTTACGCTCCGCCACGTTGAGCCGGTCCGCGGCCTTGCGCTTGGCGAGGTGAAAATCGCGTACGCCTTCGTCGGCCATGATGCGCGCGGCCTCCACGCTCACATGCCGGCGCTGCTGCTCGGCATCGCGCGCGCGCGTCCGGCCGCGGCGCTCATCCCCGGGGCGCGGCCGCGCGCCGGTTTTAGAAGAGTTTTTCACGCACGTTCTCCGGGGCCGGTTCCGGCGCCGTTTGCGCCGGCGCATCGCCGGTCGCGGGTACATCCGCGCCGCTCTCGGTGCCCTGGATGAAATATTCCTCCATCGCCTCGGGGTCGGAGGGGTCCGTGGGTTTGCCGGTTTCGCTGTTGACCGTGACCTTGACGACATCCTCGGGCGGGATGAGCGGTTTTTCCGGAATATCTTCCAGCGCCGCGCGCATGTAGTCGATCCAGATCGGCAGCGCCGCGCGCCCGCCGGTCTCGCCGCGTCCGAGCGGCGCCGGCTGGTCGAATCCGATCCAGGCCGTGGCCGCGAGATCCGCGTTGAAGCCCGAAAACCAGGCGTCGCGGTACTCATTCGTGGTGCCGGTCTTGCCCGCGAGGTCCTTGCGGTTGAGCACCATGGCGGCGTGTCCCGTTCCCGCCCGGATGACATCCTTCATGATGCTGGTCATGATGAAGGCGACGCCGGGATCGAGTGCGCGCGGGGCCGCCCGCGGGGCGGGAGGATTCTTGTCCCTGGCCTCGCCCGCGTTCGCCGCCGGCGCGAGTTGCTGCAAAATGTTTTCCGGCTTCCACGAAGGTATGCCGTCCGGATTCTCCGGCGGATGCTCCGGGGGCGGGCAGCTCGGGCAGGCGATATAGGGATTGGCCTGCGCGAGCACCTTGTGGTCGGCGTCTTCGATGCGGGTGATGAAATAGGGCGCCACGCGATAGCCGCCGTTGGCGTACACCGCGAACGCGCTCGCCATCTGCATCGGCGTCGCCGAGGCCGTGCCGAGCGCGAGCGAGAGGTTGCGCGGCAGTTTCCCGGCCTCGAACCCGAAGTGTTGCTCCATGTAATCCACGGTGTACGAGGCGCCGATGGCGCGCAGCAGCCGTACCGACACGAGATTGAGCGAGAGCGCGAGCGCCTTGCGCAGCCGCGTGGGGCCGTAGAACTTTTTGCTGTAGTCCTCGGGCCGCCATTCCTCCTCGAGCGCGGTGTCTTCGATCACGATCGGGGCGCCGCTCACCGTGCTGGCCGCGGTGAAGCCCTTCTCCAGCGCCGCGGTGTAGATGAAGGGCTTGAGGGAGGAGCCCGGCTGGCGTTCGGCCTGGATCGCGCGGTTGAAACTGCTCTGGTAGAAATCGAAGCCCCCGGCGAGGGCGAGGATCGCGCCGTCGCCCGGGCGCAGCGCCACCACCGCGCCGGAGACCTGAGGGATCTGCGCCAGACGCCAGTCCCCGGCCGCCAATCCGACCTCGGTGTCGGGGGTCTCGACGGATTCGAGATACACGATGTCGCCCAGGCGCACGACATCGGCCGCCTTTTTGGGCCCCGGCCCGATGGTGTTTTCATCGTAATACGCACGCGCCCACATCAACCCCGGCCAGCCGAGTGGCACCTGGCTGCCCTCCTGGGTGTAGACCGTAGCGGTTCTGTCCTCGATCTGGACGACGATGCCGGGCATCAATCCGCCGACGACGCGGTAATCCTTGAGCGCGTCATCGAGTTTCTCCCGATCCGGCTCGCCGCGGATCGTGATGTGCCCGGCCGGGCCGCGGTAGCCGTGGCGGCGCTCGTATTCGAGCAGGCCCTTGCGCAGCGCGCGGTTGGCGGGTTGCTGGTGCTTGGCGCTGATCGTGGTGTAGATGTGAAAGCCCCCGGCGTAGACCTCCTCGTCATAGGTCTTGACCAGCTCCTGGCGCACCATCTCGGCGATATACGGCGCATCGACGTCATAGTGGACCACATGCTTGGCGGCGGTCAGCGGCGTGCCGAGCGCCGCGGTCATGGTCGGCTCATCGATGAACCCGAGGCTCTGCATGTGGCGCAGCACGTAGTTGCGCCGCTCCAGGGCATTTTCCGGATTGGTCAGGGGGTTGTCGCGCGACGGCGCCTTGGGCAGGCCGGCGAGCATCGCCATCTCCGGCAGCGCGAGCTCGGCGAGATTCTTGCCGAAATAAACCTGGGCGGCGGCGGCGAACCCGTAGGCCCGGTGCCCGAGAAAGATCTTGTTGACGTAGAGCTCGAGGATCTCCTTTTTGGTGAGCTCGCGCTCGAGTTTGAAGGCGAGCAGCATCTCCTTGAGCTTGCGGGTATAGGTTTTCTCCGGGCTCAGGAAATAATTACGCGCGACCTGCATCGTGATGGTGCTCGCGCCCTGGCCGGCGCTCTTGGTGCGGAAGTTGTGCCAGGCGGCGCGCAGAATCCCGAGAAAATCCACCCCATGATGCTGATAAAAGGAATGGTCCTCGGCCGCCAGGATCGTCTGGATCAGCGGCTCCGGGACCTCGTCGATCTTGATCGGGATGCGCTTCTCCTCACCGAACTCCGCGATGAGCTGTCCCTCGGCGGTGTAGACCCGCAGCGGCACCTTGAGTTGCTTTTCGCCCAACTCGTCGATCGAGGGGAGCGTCGGGGTGAGCGCGAGCGCCACGAGCGCGACCGCGACCACGCCCAGGGCGAACAGGCCGAACAGGGCGATGAGCGCCCTCTGCCCGGGGTGTTGCGGCAGGTTGTGCCGCAGAAATCTCGCGAACGCGCTGCCGGAATCACCGGAGTCCTGGGGTTCGATCATGGGGAGTAAAGCTTTTTTGAGACGGGCGAGGTCAGAATCGGCGAATCGCGTCAACAGTATAAACCACTTCGCCGTTTGGAGTCCGCGACCCTATTCGCCGCGCAAAACGCGGCGGCCGAAATTGGCGGCGGCCATTTTTGCGCAGGTCATGCAGGCGTGAACTACACCGCGCTCTCGATTGACCGCAACGCGGTTCCGAAGGTTTCGTGTCGTGCGGCAGTTCGGCGGCGTCCGCGCAGGCAGCCGCAACCGTAGAGCCTCCTTAACAGACAGCGCGACCCGCGTGCCGGCGGTGTTTCAGGGAGCAGCGGTACGGAGATCGTAAGTGCTTGACCTAAAATAACAACAGTACGGTATCGCAGTCCGGGCCGATTGTTATTTCCATTTGTCTTGGTCTATAGTTGTCGGTAGTATCTAATCCTTATTATAGTAAGGAAATATAACTATTTGATTAACAAAAGGAAGTAATGTGCTGAACTTGGAGGCTTGGTTCAATCGGAAGAAGCCGGCGCTAATCGGCGTGGATATCAGCTCCTCGGCCGTGAAGGTGCTCGAACTCAGCAAATCCGGCGAGCACTATCGGGTGGAGCGTTACGCGGTGGAGCCGCTGCCGCAGAACGCCGTGGTGGAGCATGCCATCACCGAAGTGGAGCAGGTCTCGCAGGCGGTCGAGCGGGCCATCAAACGCTCGGGCACCCGTTGCAAGCATGCGGCGGTCGCCGTCCCGGCCGCGCACGTGATCACCAAAACCATCAAGATGCCGACCGCCATGTCGGAGCAGGAACGCCAGACGCAGATCGAGATGGAGGCGGACCACCACATCCCCTATCCCCTGAACGAAGTGAATCTGGATTTTTACGTGCTCGGGTCCTCCGAAAGCAACCCGGAGGAGTCGGACGTGTTGATGGTGGCCTGCCGCAAGGAGATCGTGGACGATTATCTCGCGGTCATCCAGGGACCGGGGCTCACGCCCGAGGTGGTGGATGTCGAGACCTACGCCATGGAAAACGCCTTTTCCCTGATCGCGACCCACATGCCGGGCGGCGGCATGGAAAAGACGGTCGCGATTCTCGATGTCGGCGCGACGGCCACCAACATCAACGTGGTGCACAACAACCGTTCCGTCTACACGCGCGACCACGCTTTTGGCGGGAAGCAATTGACGGAGGAGATCCAGCGCCGCTACGGGCTTTCCTATGAGGAGGCGGGGCTGGCGAAGAAGCAGGGCGGGCTGCCGGACAATTACCAGGCCGAGGTGCTGCGCCCGTTCATGGAGGCGATGTGCCAGGAAATCACGCGCGCATTGCAGTTCTTCTACTCCTCGACGCCCTTCAACAGCGTCGATCAGGCCCTGCTCGCGGGCGGTTGCGCGCAGATCCCCGGCATCGACGAGCTCGTGGCCGCGCGCGTCGGCATCCCGGCGATGGTGGCGAATCCCTTCGCCAGCATGTCGCTTGCCTCCCACATCAAGCCCCAGCTCCTGAGCAATGACGCGCCCTCGCTCATGATCTGCTGCGGGCTCGCGTTGCGGAGTTTCGACGCGTGACCACGCGCATCAATCTCCTGCCCTGGCGCGAAATGCGCCGCAAGCAGCAGGACCAGCAGTTGCTGTTCATCGCCGCGAGCTCCTGGGTGCTGATGGGCGCGATCCTGGGTTTCGTCTACGTGCACATGGGCGCGCTGATCGAAACCCAGAATCTGCGCAACAAATACCTGCAGGACGAGATCGCCAAGGTCGAAAAGGACATCAAGGAGATCAGCGACATCAAGAAGCAGCGCCAGGACCTGGTGGCGCGCATGAACATCATTTATCAGCTCCAGGGCGATCGCACCGCCATCGTGCACATGTTCGATGAGCTCGCGCGCCGGCTGCCGGAAGGCGTGTATCTCAGGAACCTCAGGAGCGCGGGCAACAGCGTATCGCTGCAAGGCAGCGCACAGTCCAATGCGCGCGTCTCCGCGCTCATGCGCAGCCTCTCCGCCTCCAACTGGTTCGCCGACCCGGAGCTCGAAGTCATCAATGTCCGGGAGCAGGGCGGCGATCGTCTGAGCGAGTTTTCGCTCAGCGTCAAGCGCGTGGCCAAGCAGCAGAAGCCGCTGGAGGCCGGCACATGACGCTGGATGACCTGAAAAACATCAATGTCAACGACCCGTCCTCCTGGCCGCTGCCGGTCAAGATTTCCGGTATTGTTTCCAT
>MFSU01000024.1 GCA_001785115.1 Candidatus Muproteobacteria bacterium RBG_16_65_34 | reverse complement strand
AGGGCGAGCACCACCAAGCCCGCTATGGTGAACCCATTCAGAAAGATTTTCCTGCGTGGGTTTTTTGCTGGATTTACCGCCAGATCTATCATCGCCATACTTTACGCCGTCATCCCACCGATGCACAGCAAACGTGCATGTATGTTACGCCGTTATTGCGATATGACCAGACCTTTTCTATTTGCCCTCCCCCGACCAGTTGTAGCTGCGCAGCACGCCTGCCAGGTCGAAGCGTAGTTGCAGGATCTTGAGCTTGGCGTCCGACATGTCCGGCAACCGGCCTTCGCCGTAGTAGTACGTCCATTCCTCGAAACGATCGCCGCTGGCGTCCACGTGCATGCCCTGGCCGGCGGGCGCGCCGAGCCAGCCGCGCACTTGCGCCTGCGTGGTGACGCCGCGCTCGACCTTGGACTGGACCGCGCGCAGGTCGAAGTCGCGACCGATGGTGACCGAGGCACAACCGGCCAGCATGGCGGCAAACAAGATGGGAACGAGCCTGTATTGATTCCGCATAATCACCTCCGTTCGTGAAAAGTTCAAAGTTCCAAGTTCAAAGTTGAAAACAGCGAGCCTGTTGTTCGGCGTCAGATTTTGCCTTCGAACCTTGAACTTTGAACTTGCAACTTTGAACTATGTTTTACGCCAACAATACAGCAACGATTCCGGTGATGAAAATCCCGTCGAAGGTGCCCGCCCCGCCGATCGAGGCGAACGGCGCGCCGAGGCGGCGGATGTCGTCGAGCCGCAGCAGGTCCGCGCCGATGAGCACGCCCAGCGTGCCGCCGATGTAGGCGAGCGGCGCGCTCGCCTCGGCGTTGAGCAGCATCGCGATCGCCGCCGCACTGAACGGCGCGACAAATATCGGCATGCCGATCCCGAGGCCCGGGATCGGGCGGCTGATGAGGCGGCTGATCGCGGTCACGGCGGCGATCGCCGCGATGACTTGCCAACCGGGAAGCGCCGCATGACCCAGAAGATACAGAGAAAACAAAAGCGGCATCAGGCAGCCGCCGACGTTGACGGCTACATTTGTCCGCCCGGTGAACGCGCGCGCGGGAAAACGCAACAGCCCGGGAAACGGCCGCGGGACGGGCGCCTCGGGCGGGCGCTCCGCGCGCATGGTGAAGAGCGGCAGGTTCACCGCACTCCCCAGGAGCGAGGCGAAGAGCAGCAGAAACGCGGAGCCGGGCGAGAGCCCGAGCTTGTCGAACGCGACCGTGAGCGCCCCGAGCTGCACCACCCCCAGCAGCAGGCCGAGGATAAAAATAAAAACGAGAAACGGCAGCGGGGCGTAGGGGAAACGCATGATCCGTGATTCGTAACTCGTGATTCGTGATTCGTGATTCGCGAATCGGCCCCGGGTCGACATCGCGGACCGTGCTCGTTCCGAACACGGTCCGCGAGTCACGAGTCACGATTCACGCGTCACGGCTTTATCAGCACAAACAGCCGGCCGCCGCGGCGGATGATGCGCAGCAGCACTTCGTCCTTCTTGCCGAGCTTGCCGGCGATGCGTTTGAAATCCGCGATGTTCTTCACCGCCTGGCGGTTGATCTCGGTGATCACGTCGCCCTCCATGCTGCCCGCCTGCGCGGCGGCGCTGTCGGGCGCTATGCCGCTGACGACCACACCGGCGGCGTTCGGCGGCAGACCAAGCTGGCGCGCGATGTCGGCATTGAGGTCGCGCACCTCAAGGCCCGCGAGCGCCGCGCTCTTGCCTTCGTCCTGCGCACTTTCCTCGCCCGCCTGCGCGACCTCCTTCGGCTGCTCGGTGATTTTGGCGTCGACCGTCATCGTTTTCTTGTCGCGGATCAGCTCGACCTTCACGGTCTTGCCGACCGCCGTCTGCGCCACCGTGTTACGCAGCGCGCTCGGGCTCTCCACGGGCTTGCCGTCGAAGGCGGTGATGACATCGCCGTCCTTGAGGCCGGCGGCGACCGCGGGGCTCTCGGCGATCACCTCGCTCACAAGCGCACCCCTGGCCTCCTTCAGGCCGAACTGTTTGGCGAGCTCCGGCGTCACCTGCTGGATGGACACGCCGAGCCAGCCGCGGATCACCTTGCCGCCCTTGATGAGGCTTTGCATCACCGTACGCGCCATGTTCGCGGGCACGGCGAAACCGATACCCATGTAGCCGCCGCTGCGGGAGAAGATCGCGGTGTTGACGCCGATCAGCTCGCCGTGGACGTTGATGAGCGCCCCGCCCGAATTGCCCGGGTTGATCGCGGCGTCGGTCTGGATGAAGTCTTCGTAGTCGGCGATGCCGACGTTGGCGCGCCCCACGGCGCTGACGATGCCCGCCGTCACGGTCTGGTTGAGACCGAAGGGATTGCCGATGGCGAGCACGTACTCGCCGACCTCGAGCTTATCAGAGTCGCCCCAGGGAATGCTGGGCAGGTCCTTGGCGTTGATCTTGATGACCGCAACATCGGACTTGGGGTCGGTACCCACGACCTTGCCGGTGAACTCGCGCTTGTCGTTCAACAGCACCTTGATCTCGTCGGCCTTGGCGATCACGTGGTTGTTGGTGACGATGTACCCGTCGGACGAGACGATCACGCCGGAGCCGAGGCTTGCCTCGCGCCGCTCGCGCGGCATCTGGAAGCGGCGGAAAAATTCGTCGCCGAAGAACTGGCGGAAGAAAGGGTCTTCCATGAACGGGGCCATGTCCCCGCCGCCCTGCGGGGCGCGCACCACGCGCGTGGTGGAGATGTTGACGACCGCGGGGGTCGCGGCCTTGACCACGGTGGTGAAATTGGGGGGCGTGGCGCCGTTAAACGGGAGCTTCGCCTCCTGCGGCTCGCTGTGGGCGGCCGGCAGCCAGTCCATCCGGGCGCTGAGCACAGCCCCCAAAATCACGCCGGCCAGAAGAAACACGCCGGCCACAACGCCGACCCGGAACGAACGCCGATCTAAAGACATGCAAAGCCTCCCGCAGGGAAAACGTTAATGATACACATCACGCATGGAGGGGGAAAACGGGAAAAAGTTCAGCCGGCGGGCGGTCACGCCGCGCCCGCCTTCTGCTTTTCCCCGGTCTTTTTGCGGAATACCAGCTCGTTGCCCACGACGTCGGTGACGATCGTGTCCTTCGGTGCGAAGCGCCCGGCGAGAATCTCCTGCGCCAGGGGGTTTTCGATGCTCTGCTGGATCGCGCGCTTCAGGGGCCGCGCGCCGTAGACCGGATCGAAACCGGCCTCGGCCAGGCGGTCGAGGGCCTTGGGCGTGAGCTCCAGGTCCATCTCGCGCGCCTTGAGGCGCTCGCGCAGGTACTGCACCTGGATCTCGGCGATGCGGTGCAGCTCGCCGCGCGCGAGCGGATGGAACACGACGATGTCGTCGATTCGATTGATGAACTCGGGGCGGAAATGACTGCCCACGATCTGCATCACCGCCTGCTTCATCTTGTCGTAGTTTTCTTCCGTCGCGAGCTCCTGGATCACCATGGAGCCCAGGTTCGAGGTCATGATGACGACGGTGTTGCGGAAGTCCACGGTGCGGCCCTGGCCGTCGGTGAGTCGCCCGTCGTCGAGCACCTGCAGCAGCACGTTGAACACATCCGGGTGCGCCTTCTCGATCTCATCGAGCAGGATCACGGAGTAGGGCTTGCGGCGCACGGCCTCGGTGAGCTGGCCGCCTCCTCGTAGCCGACATAGCCCGGCGGCGCGCCGATCAACCGCGCCACCGAATGCTTCTCCATGTACTCCGACATGTCGAGGCGCACCATGGCCTCGTCGGTGTCGAACAGGAACGCCGCGAGCGCCTTGGTCAGCTCGGTCTTGCCGACACCCGTGGGACCCAGGAACAGGAACGAGCCGTAGGGGCGGCGCGGATCGGAGAGCCCGGCGCGCGAGCGGCGGATGGCGTTCGAGACCACCGCGATCGCCTCGTCCTGGCCGACCACGCGCTGGTGCAGCTCTTGCTCCATCCGCAACAGCTTCTCGCGCTCGCCCTCCATCATCTTGGACACCGGAATGCCGGTCCAGCGCGACACGACTTCGGCGATCTCGTTCTCGGTGACGGCCGAACGCAGCAGCTTCTTCTCGCCACCCTCGACCGCGGTCGCCGCGACCAACTGCTTCTCGAGCTCGGGGATACGCCCGTACTGAAGCTCCGACATGCGCCCGAGGTCGCCCGCGCGCCGCGCGGTCTCGAACTCCTGGCGCGCGCGGTCGAGTTCCTCCTTGACGCGCTGCGCGCCGCTCACCTGCGCCTTCTCCGCCTTCCAGACCTCATTGAGATCGGCGTATTCCTTTCCGAGTTTTCTGATCTCGTCTTCGAGCACGGCCAGGCGCTTGCGCGAGGCCTCGTCGGTTTCTTTCTTCAGGGCCTCGCGCTCGATCTTGAGCTGGATGAGCTTGCGGTCGAGCCGGTCCATGCTCTCGGGCTTCGAGTCGATCTCCATGCGGATGCGCGAGGCCGCCTCGTCCACGAGGTCGATGGCCTTGTCGGGCAGTTGGCGGTCGGTGATGTAGCGGTGCGAGAGCGTCGCGGCGGCGACGATCGCCGGGTCGCCGATATCCACGCCGTGATGCACTTCGTATTTCTCCTTGAGGCCGCGCAGGATGGCGATGGTGTCCTCGACTGTGGGCTCGCCCACCAGCACCTTCTGAAAGCGCCGCTCGAGCGCGGCGTCCTTTTCGACGTACTTGCGGTATTCATCGAGCGTGGTCGCGCCGATGCAGTGCAGCTCGCCGCGCGCGAGCGCCGGCTTCAACATGTTGCCCGCGTCCATCGCGCCCTCGGCCTTGCCCGCGCCGACCATCGTGTGCAGCTCGTCGATGAAGAGAATGACGCGCCCTTCCTGCCGGCCGATGTCCTTGAGCACGGCTTTGACGCGCTCCTCGAACTCGCCGCGGTATTTGGTGCCGGCGATGAGCGTGCCCATATCGAGCGCGAGCAGCCGCCGGTCCTTCAGGCCCTCCGGCACCTCGCCGTTCACGATGCGGCTCGCGAGCCCCTCGGCGATCGCGGTCTTGCCGACGCCGGGCTCGCCGATCAACACGGGGTTATTCTTGGTGCGCCGTTGCAGGATCTGGATGACGCGCCGGATCTCCTCGTCGCGCCCGATCACGGGGTCGAGCTTGCCCTGCTCGGCACGCTCGGTGAGGTCGATGGTGAATCTGGACAGGGCCTGACGACCCTCCTCGGCGTTGGGGTCGTCCACCTTCTGGCCGCCGCGCAGCGCCTCGATCGCCTGCTCCAGGCCGTTCTTCGAGGCGCCGGCTTCCTTGAGGATGCGCCCGAGCTCGCCCTGATCCTCGAGCGCGGCCAGGATGAACAGCTCGCTGGAAATATATTGATCGCCGCGCTTCTGCGCGTACTTGTCGGTGAGATTCAGCAGCTTCGCGAGATCGTTCGAGATATGCACCTCGCCGCCCGCGCCTTCGACCGCGGGCAGACCGTCGAGCGCCTGGTTCAGGCGCGAGCGCAGCTTGTTGATGTTCACGTCGCTCTTGGCGAGGAGGCTGCGGGTGGCGCCGCCCTCCTGATCGAGGAGCGCGGTCAGCGCGTGGACCGGCTCGATGAACTGGTGGTCGCGCCCGAGCGCGAGGCTCTGCGCCTCGGCGAGCGCCAACTGGAACTTGCTCGTCAGTTTGTCCATCCGCATGGGAAAGGCCCCGGTTCGTCAATTCGTATTGTTGCCACTTAAGTGGGGGATAGCACCCGGGCTTTTCAACCCCCGCGGGCCGTTTTCCGCCCCGCGCCCGCCGCCGGCGCCGCCTCATGCGGCGGGGGCGCATCCCGGGGATACGGATAAAGCTCATCGAGGGGGACGCTGCGGCCGGCGGTCTGGACGATGCGCGCGTGCTTGCGCCGAAGCTCGCGGGCATGCGTGAGCCCGCAGGAGTGCGCGATCATGTCGATCTCGGCGTTCATGCTGCGGCAGTAGCTGGCCGCGCGCAGATACTTCTCCCCCACCACGAGCCCGCGTTGCAGGCGCTTGTTGTGCGTGGTGATCCCCGTTGGGCACTCGTTGGTGTGGCACTTCAGGGACTGGATGCAACCGAGCGCGAGCATGAAACCACGCGCGGTGTTGACGAAATCCGCGCCCACGCACAGCGCCCAGGCGGCGCGCGCGGAAGTGACGAGCTTGCCGCTGGCGATAAGGCGGATGCGGGGCATCAGGCGCGCGGTAATGAGCCGGCTCGCCACGAGCGGCAGCGCCTCGGCGAGCGGCAGGCCCATGTGGTCGGCGAGCGCCTGGGGCGCGGCGCCGGACCCGCCTTCGCCGCCGTCGATGGTGAGAAAGTCCGGTGCCGCCTCCGGACCCCGGCGCAGCACCGCCTCGATCAACTCGTCCACGAACTGCTCGCCGCCGATCGCGGTCTTCACGCCCACCGGCCGTCCGCTGAGCTCGCGCAGGCGCGAAACGAAATCGAGCAACTGGTCGATATCGGCGATGTCGGTGTGGCGGTTGGGACTGACGGAATCTTCCCCTTCCGAGATGCCGCGGATCGAGGCGATCTCGGACGTTACCTTGGCGCCCGGCAGAATCCCGCCCTTGCCGGGCTTCGCTCCTTGCGAGAGCTTCACCTCGAAGGCCTTGACCTGCGCCCCGAGCTCCCGCGCGCGCACGGGAGAGAACTCGCCGTGCAGATCGCGGACGCCGTACTTGGCGGTGCCGATCTGAAAGATCAGATCGCAGCCGCCCTCCAGATGCTGCGGCGACAACCCGCCCTCACCCGTGTTGAGCCAGCAACCGGCCAGCGCCGCGCCGCGCGAAAGCGCCTGCACCGCCGGCGCCGAGGCCGCGCCGTAGCTCATGGCGCTCACGTTCATGACGGAGCGCCCGAGGAACGGCTCCTTGCAATAGCCCTCGCCGATCGCGAGCGGCGGTGTGGGCGCGCGTTCTTCCTCCAGCACCGGAAAGGCGGCGTTGACGAAGATGAGCGAGCCCGGCTCGCGCAGGTCGTTGGTCGAACCGAAGCCGATGGTGCCGCCCAGGCCCTTGGCGCTGCGGTAGATCCAGGAGCGCGTGGCGCGGTTGAACGGCATCTCCTGGCGGTCGCCGGCGAAGAAATACTGGCGCAGAAACTCGCCCTGCCGCTCCAGGGCATAGCGCAGCCGCCCGATGACGGGAAAGTTGCGCCGGACCGAGTGCTGCTTCTGGAAAACATCCTGCACGTACATGACGGCGAGCACGAGCATGGCGAGACCCACCGCCCAGCCGAGGGAAACGATGACGCTGCCGATCGTGGCCGTTATGCTCGCAAGGTCCATGGTCGTGAATCGTGATCCGTGAACGGTGAGCGGTGACTCGTGAATCCGTGACTCGTGAACCTCAGTCCTCAGCACTCAGTCCTGATCCCTGAACCCCGACCCCTACTTCTTCTCCCCAGCCAGAATCCCGGCAAGCTGGTGCAGAAAGTGCTCGGCCGATTCGCCTTTTTTATAGTATAGATGGGCGTGGGGGATGAGCCGGGCGCGGGAGCGCAGGAACACGGCCGGCAGCGTGAGGCCCTTGCCGCGCACACCCTCGACGCGCACGGGGAAAATCGGCGCGGCGGAGACCCGCGCCAGCAGCGCAATCCCACGCTTGAGCGCAACCGGAGGGTGATGGTCGAGGTGGATGCGCCCGTGCGGAAAAAGCGCCACCACCTCCCCCGCCTCGAGCGCCCGGCGCGCGGCGACGAACGCGGCGCGCGGATCGCGGCTGCGCTCGACCGGGATGCAGCCGATCGCGCGAAAGAACCACTTGAGCCACCAACGCTCGTATTCCTCGCGCGCGATGAGAAACCGAAGCGGGCGGCGGCTGGCGGCGCACAGCAACAGCGGGTCGAGCCCCGAGACGTGGTTACTGGCGACGAGCGCCGGACCGCTCCGCGGAAGCCGGAGTTTTCCGTGGCGCAGGCGATGGAACTTGCGGCAGAAAATCCGGATGAGGCCGTCGAGGCGGTTGATCCATTTGCCGCCCCAGTCGGCGGCGTTCGCCTTTTCGCACACGGCAATTGCCCGGCGCCACAGGACAACAAGCGCCAGAACAGCGGCGACGCCGATCCCCAGCCCCTCAGGCAACGTCCGCCTCTCCCGGCGTGAGCGCCGCCGCGCGCCCGCGGCGCTCATCGACCGTCATGAGTAGAAGAAATCCCGCGATGAAAAACACCGTGGTGGCGAGCAGCGCCAGGCGATGATCGCCGTGGGAAAAATAGGTCACGAGACCGTAGCTCACGGGCCCGACGATGGCGGCGAGCTTCCCGGCGAGTCCCCAGAGGCCGAAGAACTCCGCGGTGCGCGCGGGCGGCGAGAACTGCCCCACCAACGCGCGCCCGGCCGACTGGCTCGAGCCGAGCGCCACGCCCACGAGATTGGCCACGACCCAGAAGCCCGCGCGGCTTTCGGTGAAATAGGCGAGCACCAGCGCCGCGATCCAGACCGCAAGCGTCGCCGCGAGCGTCGGCACCGAACCCAATCGGTCCTGCAGATGGCCGAAGGCGAAGGCCCCGGCCGCGGCCGTGAGATTCACCACCAGGATCATCACGATGGTCTCCTGGGTGCCGAAGCCCATCACCTGCTGCGCATATACCGCCGCGAGCACCACCACCGTATTGATGCCGCTGTAGTACACGGCCAGCGTGAGCAAAAACCGGAAGAGATCGCGGTAGTGGCGCGCGTGCGCAAGCGTCTCGCGCACGCGCGCAAATCCGACGCGCACGAAGCCCGCGCCGGCCGGCAGCGGCTGCGGGCGCGCGCGCTCGCGCAGCCAGAGGAAGGTGGGCAGCGCCGCCACCGCAAACGCGCCCGCGGTGATGAGCATCGTGACCGGCACGAACTGCGCCGCCCCCTGCCCGCGCGCCTCCGCCCAGGCGATGTACATAAGGCACAGCCCCAGCACGAGCATGCCGCCGAAGTAGCCGAGCGACCAGCCATAGCCGGAGATGCGCCCCATGTCCTCGGTCTTCGCGATTTCGGGCAGAAACGCGGCGATCAGGTTCTCGCCGGTCGCGAACATGAAGGCCGAGGCGACGATCAGCGCCATACCGAGCGCCACATCGCCCGGACCAATGAGTGCCAGCAACCCGGTGAACAGCACGCAGCCGGCGGTGGTGATCGCAAGAAATCGTTTCTTGTACGCCGAGCGATCGGCGATCGCGCCGAGCACCGGGGCGCTGGCGAGCACCAGAAAATTGGTCACGCCCATGGCGGCGGTCCACAAAAGCGTCGCGGCGCCGTTGCCCGCGCCGCCCGCCACGACGCCGACGAAATAGGCGCTGAACACGGCGGTGAGCACGACCGTGGTGTAGCCGGAGTTGGCGAAGTCATACATCGCCCACGCGAGGATCTCGCGGCGCGCCACGGGCGCGGCGGGGTTTGGCGTTGCGGGTCGGTTCACCGGCTCCCGGGGCATCAGGGGCTTATTGTTGTCACGCTCAGGATAGCAGGAACAAACCGGCGACGCTCAAGCGGAAACGGGGTTGGCCTCGGACGGGACGATCTCGGCGCACGCCGCGCAGGTCTTGGTGGCGGCGTACTCGTGCACGACGCGCAGCACCTCGGCGCAATGGGGATAGTTCACGCGGTAGTAGACTTCCTTGCCGCGCTTCTCGCATTGCAGCACTTCGGCGTTGCGCAGGACCTTCAGGTGATGGGAGATGGCGGGGCGGCTGAGCGGGAACAGGCGGGCGATGTCGTTGACGCAGATTTCCTCGTTCGGCTCGAACACCAGCAGGATCTGCTGGCGGGTGGTGTCGCCCAGGGCGAAAAAAAAGCGGGAGAACTGTTCCCAACCGTCGGGCAAGCGGTCGGCGAACTCGGAATTCATGCAGTACCACGCAGATGACGCATTCCAACACCGGATCGGGTGGTCGAGGCGGACGCAAGCATACCTTAACCGGAAACCATGTCAATATATTCGAAAGTACTGATATGCCGTTTATACTTGCGGAGAAACCGGAGAGATTTGGTTAGACTCGCGCGCAAAGTCGGAGCCAGCCCGGCGGATTCGATCAAGCTTCCGCCGTCGTGTCATTTTGCGCCCGGGTCGCCGGGGATCGGGGGGCCCCGCTCAAGAACAATACATGATCGATCGCTATTCATGATGTCACCCACCGCTACATCCGCCCGCTCGAAGCTACTTATCGGTTTGTCGCTGATTGTCTTCCTGGTCACCGAAGCGTCGGCAGCTTCTTCCGATACCGCCGCGGCGGCCAATACCTTCCTGTGGCTCGCCGTGCTGCTCCTGCTCGCGAAGATCTCTGGCCTGATCGAGAAGCTCGGCCAGACCGCCGTCCTCGGTGAACTGCTGATCGGCGTGCTGCTCGGGAATCTTTACCTGCTCGGGATCGACATCGTGGAGCCCGCCAAGTCGGACGGGGTCATCGCGTTCCTGGCCGAGCTCGGTGTCGTCATTCTGCTGTTCCAGATCGGGCTCGAGTCCAATATCGCGACCATGCGCAAAGTCGGCGTAGCGGCGCTTCTGGTCGCCGCCATCGGCGTTGCGGTACCCTTCGCGCTCGGATCCTACCTGGTCGGACCGTGGCTGTTGCCGGGGCTTTCCGATAATACCTACCTGTTTATCGGTGCGACGCTCACGGCGACATCCGTCGGCATCACGGCGCGTGTGTTCCGCGATCTCAATGTAGTGAAATCGCATGAGGCGCAAATCGTCCTCGGCGCGGCCGTCATTGACGATGTGCTCGGCCTGATCATCCTGGCCATCGTTTCCGCTATCGCCAAGGCAGGCAGCGTGGGCGCGGGGGAGATCGTCTGGATCACGCTCAAAGCGGTGCTCTTCCTCCTCGGCGCGATCGTCATCGGTAACCGCGTCGCCCCGCTGGCCAGCCGCTGGATGTCAAAAATCCACACCGGCGTCGGCATGAAGTTCTCGATCCTGATCGCCTTCTGTCTGATCTTTGCCTGGCTCGCACACCTGCTCGGCCTGGCGCCGATCGTCGGCGCCTTTGCCGCGGGCCTGGTGCTCGATGCGGTGCAGTTCCGCGACTTCGCCGAACCGGAGCTGGTGGCCGACATACGCCGCGCCGTCGCAGACGGCGATCCCGAGACGGCGCGCCAAGTGCGCCAGACGCTCGCGCACCACGAGAGCCACAACCTGCAAGCGCTGATCGAACCCGTCGGACATTTTCTGGTTCCGTTGTTTTTCGTCTACACCGGGCTGCAGGTCAAACTTGACGAGCTTTTCAACCCGGCCATCCTCGCCACCACATTGGGCATTACGATCGCCGCGATCGCCGGGAAACTCCTGTCCGGCCTCGCCGCCGGACCGGTCAACAAATGGGTCGTGGGCTGGGGGATGGTGCCGCGGGGCGAAGTCGGCTTGATCTTCGCGGTCACGGGCAAAGCGCTCGGCGTCGTGAGCGACGGGGTCTTCGCGGTCATCGTCGCGGTCGTTATTCTCACGACCCTGCTGACGCCGCCGGTCCTGACCGCCGTGATTCGGCGCGCGGAAAAACGCGGGAAATGATACCGGATGCCCCGTGCGATCGACGCGACCTGTCCAGATGTCCACGCTGACACTTCCCGACGACATCGCCGAAACCGTGCGCCGCGCACTCGCCGAGGACGTGGGCGCGGGCGACCTGACGGCGGACCTCATTCCCGCCAACATCCGGGCTCAAGCCCAGGTCATCACCCGCGAGGAGGCGGTGCTCTGCGGGCAAGCGTGGTTCGAGGAGGTCTTCCGCAGTCTCGACAAGCGCGTGCGCGTGGAGTGGCTCGCGCGCGACGGCGAACGCGTGCGCGCGAACCAGATCCTCTGCACCCTCGAAGGGCCGGCGCGCGCGCTGCTCACCGGCGAGCGCACCGCGCTCAACTTTTTGCAGACCTTATCCGGCACCGCGACCGTGACGCGTCGCTACGTGGACGCGGTGCAGGGCACGCGCGCGCAGATCCTCGACACGCGCAAGACGCTGCCGGGCCTGCGCGGCGCGCAGAAGTACGCGGTGCGCTGCGGCGGCGGGCAGAACCATCGCATGGGCCTGTACGATGCGATCCTCATCAAAGAGAACCACATCGCCGCGGCGGGCTCCGTCTCGGCCGCGGTGCGCGCGGCGCGCGCCGCCGCCCCCGGGGGCACCACGGTCGAGGTCGAAGTGGAAAACCTCGAACAGCTCAAGGAGGCGCTCGCGGCCGGCACCGACCGGCTGCTGCTCGACAACTTCAGCCTCAAGCGCCTGCGCGAGGCGGTGCATGAGACGGCCGGACGCGCGAAACTCGAGGCCTCGGGCGGCATCACGTTCGAGAACCTGCGCGCGATCGCCGAGACCGGCGTCGATTACATCTCCATCGGCGCGCTCACCAAGCACGTGCGCGCCGTGGACCTGTCGCTGCGCTTCATGGCCTGAGGGGTTCGCGCGCCGCGGACCCGGACACGCGCCCGAGGTACGCCACGAACCGCTCGCGATACTCCGGCCGCAGGAAGGCCCCGATGTGCCCGCCGCCCGGCACGATCCAGAGTTCCTTGGGCTCTTGCGCCGCCTCATACAGCCGCTGCCCGTCGTGCAGCGGCACGATCGCATCCCGGTCGCCGTGGATCACGAGCAGCGGGATGGGGCTGATCCGCGCCATCGTGTAGACCGGGCTGTAGTCGTCCGACACCGACCAGGCGATCGGCCACTGCAACGGCCACGTGAGCCAGAAGCCCGCGGCCTTCTCGCGCGCGATGTCGCGATAGCTCGCGGGCGCGCTCTCGACCACGAGCGCGCGGATATGCGCGCGGTGCGGCGAGTGCGCGACGTAATAAGACGCCAGCGCCCCGCCCAGGCTCTGCCCGAAGATGACGATTCGGCTCCTGCCGATTCCGGGCCGATCCAGGAGATAGCGCATGGCGGCCTCGATATCCGCCTGCGCGCCCGCCATCGACGGCGTGCCTGCGGACGCGCCGTAGCCGCGGTAGTCCAGCAGCAGCACGTCGAATCCGCGCTCCGGCAGCCAGTAGACGCTGCCGATGTGCGTGCTGATGTTCTCGGCGTTGCCGTGCAGAAACAAGATGGTGCCGCGCGCGGCGGCTTTGGCCGGCAGGAACCAGGCGTGCAGCGAAACACCGTCGGCGGTTTTCAGCCGCACGTCCTCGTAGGCGAGCCCGATGTCCGCCGGCGTGCGCACGTGCTGGCGATACGGCTGGAAGAGCAACTGGGTGCACCCGGCAAGCAGCGCCGCGGCCAACACGAAAAGTAAAAAAGTTCTTCGCATCAGTCCGCCTCCGGACAAAATCTGAATAGACAGGATTAACAGGATTTCTCAGGATTTACAGGATTACTTCAAAAAAATCTTTAATCTTGTTAATCCTGTTAATCCTGTCCAACTTAATTTTCTTTAGAAATACCAGTTCCAGAACACCCCGGCCGTACTCCAGCTGCAGTCGAACTCGCGGCGGCGCGCAAGCTCCAGGCGCAGCGCGCTGTTGCGGGTAACGGCGTAGCGCTGATCGAGCGCGACTTCGCCCGCCTTGTGCACATCCCCAAGCTCATAGCGCAGCGCGCGGGCGAAGAGGTTCACCCGCCAGCGGTCCGAGAAATCGGCGAGCAGTCCGATGCTCGGACCGATCCCGAATGCGTAGTCTTGCCGATACCGTCCGCTGATGTCGAGCGCGCCTTCCACGAAACCGTAGGCGAGCGCGCCGGACACGGGCTCGGCGGCGAGACCCGCCCCGGTGTTTAGGCCGAAGACGAGCGGCCGCGAACCGTCGGCGAGCGTCTTGCGCCGCCACCCGATGTTCACCTTCCACGAAACCGGCTTCAGCAACTCGTCGCGCGGCGCCAGCGAGGCGATATCGAGCGGATCGAAACGCTCGACCTTGATCGCGTCGTCGCCTTCGGTGCGCCGCAACCCGAGACTGAAGAACTCGATCTGCGCGCCGCGCACGTACCCCTCCTGCGGATCGAGCAGATCGTGATATGCGGCGCGCAGGCGCAGCTCCTGGAAACTTCGCCCGTCCTCGCGCCCGAAGCCGAGCCCCACGCGCGCCGAGCCGTGGCCCTCGTCCGGGCGAACGACCGGCGTCGGTACCGGCTCGACCGGGTTGACCTCCAGGCGACTGCGCGCGATCAGGAATTCGCGCAACCGCGCCGACGTCGCGGGCGGAAGCTCCGCCTTGGCGCGCCGCCCGCCGAGGCGCTCGTAGTCGAGATACTCGAACGCCAGCTCCAACACCCGCGCCTGCTCGTCCGCGGGCAGATCCCGCAGCCGCGCATCCGTGAGCGCGGGTTTGCCTTGCGCCAACTCCTTGGCGAGCGGCAGGCGCTTGCCGTCCATGAGGCGCTGGCGGTGTTTGAGCCAGGTGCTGCGCGCGGGACGGTAGGTCGCCCGCGTGAGCAGCCCCTCCTCGATCGTCACCGCGCGCACGGTATCGGAGGGAATCGCCCAGGCCTTGAAGCGATCGGTCAGATTGAGCCCCGGCCGCGCGACCTCGAACAGCGACAACAAATGATAGGAACAGTTCTCATCGAAGAAGTAATAATCGAAGCGGATCGGCCCGAGCTCCCAGACGTGCATCAGCAGCCGGTCGATTTCGCCCGGGGTGAAGTTAAGCTCGTACTCCCAGATGTCGCGATTCTCGAGGTCGTTGTATTCCGTGACCTTGACGTAATACGGCGAGATCGAGAACACCCCCGGATAACCGCCGAAAAGACCTTTGACCGCGAAGATGAGCCCGCTGGTCTCATCGGTCAGGGCGGCATAGTTGATGGCGTAGGCCAGCAGCCGCGTGCGCTCGTCCTGATCCTTGGCGTCGACGCGCAACAGCGTATGGCCGTAGAGCGAGGCCGGATTGTTGAGATAGGCCGCCGGGAAGATGAGCGTGAGCGCGTGCGGATTCAGGGCGGCGCGCCAGTTCTCGAACCGCCGGCACGGCTGCTCCGGCAGGCGCCGGGGATCGAAGCGAAGCTCCTCCTTCAGCCAGCGGTAGCGCGCGATGAAGGCGCACTGCGGATTCTGTTCCTTGTCGGTCTCCTGCTTGTCCGAGAAAAAGCCCGCGAGCGTCGCCTCAAGCTCGGCCTGCGGGTTTGTCTGGCCGTCCGGGGCGTTGAAGAACCGGGAGTCGTCCGCAAGGCTTTTGACGCCGGGCCAGACCAGACGCGGCTTGTAGTGCAGGAGCGCATGCCACTCGGGACGCTCGGCGAGTCGTTGCACGCGCGTCTGCTCGACGAGCTCCCGAAGATATTCGTCGGCGGAGGCGAAGGCCGCCGGCCACGGCAGCAGCCACAGGAGCAGCGGCATCAGGCGACCGGGCATGGCGCACGTTCGTTTCGCAGGCATAAAAAAACAGCACCCAGTGGCGAGCCACCGGGTGCCGTCAGGACATGCAGCTGTCTACGTTAGATCTGAGCGGAATATTGCGCGAGCGCACCGTCCGCCGCCAGCACCTGTTTCAGGGAGGCGAGCAAATCGTCCGTCTTCACGTTCTCGGAGGCGAAGATGCGGGCGAAGTTCTCTTTCGTGGCGTGGAAGAACGCCGGCTTGTGCTCGTCGCGCACGCCGATGAGCGACGCCAGCGAATCCAGGGTCTCGCCGTGGCCGACGGACATATCGCGGGCGAGCTTCTCTTTGTTGCCGTCGATGAACATCGCGGTCTTCCAGTTGGACTTCACCACGCCGTCCTGGGTGCAGCCCGAGGTACCGGAGGTGATGCCAAAGGTCTGGTTGCCGGAGGTCCCGTTCGTGGTCGCCGCCAGCACCTGCGGCGCAACGCCATTCTGACCGTCGAACAGCTTGGCACCCCATCCACAACTTCCGGTGTTGTTCTCTCCGGCGGCCATGGCGGCTGCGGGAGCCAGGATGATGACCGCGGCAAGTACGAGCTTCTTATTCATGTAAATCCTCCTGATTCATCGATTGAGGGAGCAGAAATCACGTCCAACCCTACTTCTTATAGGCGCCCGCCTCCGGGGGTGTCAAGCGATCGGCCTCGGGCCGTGGACCGTATGACAAGCCCTTACCGTACGCGAAAAACCGGCGCCCGTAACGGCCGTCGCTATTTATAGACCTTACGTCGGAAAAGATCGCGCCGGCTGACCAGGCGGTCGAGGAACAGCAGCCCGTCCAGATGGTCGAGCTCGTGTTGCACGGCACGCGCCTCGTAGTCGACGCAGCCGTATTCGCGGTACCCGCCCGTGGCATCCTGCGCCCGCAGGCGGATGTGCCCGGCGCGCGCGACGTTGCCGGTGTAGTCCGGCACCGAGAGGCAACCCTCGCGCCCGACGACCTCGCCGCCGCGCTCGAGGACCTGCGGGTTGACCAGCACGAGCCGGCCGTTGTGACGGACGCCCGGCCTCGAGGACACGTCCACGATCGCGATGCGTTGAAACCGGCCGACCTGCGGCGCGGCCAGCCCCACGCAGCCGGGGTACGCGCGCATCGTCGCCTCGAGGTCGGCGAGGAGGCGCCGCAGGTCCGCGGCGAATTCCGTCACCGGAGCGGAAACCTGCTTGAGGCGCGCGTCGGGGTAATGCAGGACTTCGAGAACCGCCATGCACCCTATCCCACCAGGGTGTCGATCGGCGTGAGCCTCACTTCGATGCCGCCGGCGCGTATCGGCGCAAGCGCCGCTTCCAGCACTCCGACACCGTCACGCGCGTAGCCGTCGATGGTCATGATGTAGATCGGCTCGGCCTCGGTGCCGGCGACATCCGATTCGAGATCCAGGATGTTGAGCCCGGCGCCGGCCAGGGCCTCGGTCACCTGCGCCACGATGCCCGGCCGGTCGGCGCCGTACACCGCGATGCGCACGTTCGGTTCCAGGTGCTCGTGCAGGCGCCCCTCGATCGCGTCCACGTGCACGCGCAGCGCGAGCTCGCGCGCGAGCGGCGCCATCAGGCGCTCGAGCTCATTCGCCTCGGCGTCGATCTGCACCATCAGCATGATGGTGAAGTTGCCACCGAGGCGCGCCATGGAGGCCTCGCCGAGGTTCGCGCCGCCGCGATAAAGCGCCTCGGTCAGCCCGGCGACGATACCCGGCCGGTCCTTCCCCACCACGGTCACCATATACCAGCGTTTCATGATCCGCGCTCCGTTGATCCTAAAAACGGCGTTTAACCGCAGATTAACGCAGATTAACGCAAATGAATCGTGCCGTTGATGCACCGAAGGCATTCACCCTTTTAGTGGGCTGACGGATACAGGCAGAGCGCATTGAATATCCGCGTTTATCTGCGTTCATCTGCGGTTAACTGCTTTTTCTAGGTTGATTAATGCAGCAGAACATCCGCGACGACAATCACCGCCACGCCGAGCCCGATGAGCCCGATCTGCTGCACGGTGGCGCTGAACTCGGGCCGCTTGTGCAGCCCCGGGATCAGATCCGCGACCGCGATGTAAATGAAGCTCGAGGCGGCGATGGCGAGCACATACGGCACGACGGAGAGCGCCAGCGCGAGCGAAAAATACGCCGCGATACCGCCGACGACCGTGGTGAGGCTCGAGAGCACGTTGTAAAACAGCGCCCTCGCGCGGCTGAATCCACTGTGCAGGAGGATGGCGAAATCGCCCAGCTCCTGCGGGATCTCGTGCGCGATCACGGCGAGGCTCGTCACGACGCCGAGCTTGATGTCGGTCAGAAACGCCGCGGCGATCAGCACGCCGTCGACAAAGTTGTGGATGCCGTCGCCGATCAGAATGAGATTGCCGGCCGCGGCCTTGCGCGCCTGTTCGATGTTCGGCGCATGGACGATCGCCCGTTCCGATCCCGCGCCCGTCGCGGCGTCGGCCTCTCCGTGCACCTCGGTCGCTCCCGACGTCCCTGCCGTCCCCGCGCTGTACAGGGATGTACGAGTGTCGCGAGAAGCAGGATGCTGAGAGCGACCGACATTTGTACCTCCGTGTACATCACAGTCCTGCACGTGGCAATGGCGCCAGAGCACCATCTTTTCGAGCAGGAAAAAGCCGAGCAGCCCGAGCAGGACCGCGGCCGTAATTCCATACGTCTCCCGCGGGCCGACGCCCTCGAGCGCACGCGGCAGCAGCCCCAGGAAAGACGCGCCGAGCAGCGCGCCGATGGCGAAGCTCACGAGCGGGCCGAGCAACTGCGTGCGCCGCGCCTCCGGCACGAGCAGAAAACCGGCCGCCGCCAGCACGCTCAGCACGCCGCCAAGGGCGGTGAAGGCCACGATCCAGACGATAAGCGAATCCACGGACAGGTTGCGTCTTTCGGAAAGCGCGCATCATACCCCAGCCCGCCACCGGCAGGTACTGAAGTGCCGGCTCATTCCAGCCAGATCAACGACGCCATGCGCCCGCAGGTGCCGTCGCGCCGGTGCGAGAAGAATCTGCCCGCCTCGCGCAACGTGCAGTGCCCGCCGCCGTAAACCTCCCGCACGCCCAACGCGCCCAACCGCTGGCGGGCAAGCGCATACATGTCCGCCAGCCAGCGCCCCGCCGCGCCCGGCGCAAACGCCTGTGCGGCCTCCGGATCTGCGCCGAGGAAAGCGTTGCGCACGTCATCGCCCACTTCATAAGACTGCGGCCCGATCGCGGGACCGAGCCAGGCCGACAAGTTCTCGCCGGGGATCCCCAGCGCCCGAACTCCGGCCTCGATCACGCCCGCCGCGAGTCCGCGCCAGCCGGCGTGCAGCAGCGCCACCTTCGTGCCTTGCCGGTCGCACAGAAAAACCGGCAGGCAGTCGGCGGTAAGCACCGCGAGCACCACGCCGGGCTTGCCGGTCCATGCGCCGTCCGCGGTCGCGCCCGTCTCCGCCGCCGCGCCGTCCACGACATTCGTGCCGTGCACCTGCCTGAGCCACAACGGTTCGGACGGGAGCTTCAGCGCCGCGCGCAGCAGCGCGCGGTTACGCCGCACCGCTTCCGGGTCGTCGCCGACGTGGTCGCCGAGATTGAGCGATCCGTACGGTCCGCGGCTCACGCCGCCCGTGCGCGCGGTCGTGACCGCGCGCACGTTTTTGGGCGCGGACCAGTCGGGGTAAATAAATTCGGGCATTTCGTTCACTCCGGCCGAGCCGCCTGCGAAAAAAAGACGTAGCGTGCGCTGCGCGCACGTTTAAACCAAAAAACGGCATTTGCGAATCCACCCAACCCGGAATATCCCCCTCACCCTACCCTCTCCCGGAAGGAGAGGGTAATCAATTCGTGCGCATGGCGCACGCTACTCGGCGGCCTTCGCATCCGCGGCCAGCACCTCCATCAGCTCGCTCATGTCCCGCGGCACGGAGGCGGTCCATTGCATCTGCTCGCCGCTCGCCGGATGGATCAGCGTGAGCTTCACCGCATGCAGCGCCTGACGCTTGAAGCCGCGCAGGGTCTCGATGAGCTTCCCGCCGGCGCCCTTGGGCAGGAGCAGCCGCCCGCCGTAGGTGGGATCGCCTGCCACCGGATGGTGCAGGTGCGCCATGTGCACGCGGATCTGGTGCGTGCGGCCGGACTCGAGGCGCACCTGCACCAGCGTGTGCGCGCGGTATTTTTTGAGCACACGGTAATGGCTCACGGCCTCCTTGCCGCGGGTCGTGACCGCCATGCGCGTGCGGTCGCGCTGGTGGCGCCCGATCGGCGCTTCGATCGTGCCGCCCGCGACCAGCACGCCGTTGACGATCGCCACGTACTCGCGCCCCATGGTTTTGTCCTGGAGCTGCGCGGTGAAACTCTGGCGCGCACGCTCGGTCTTGGCGACGACGAGCAGTCCCGAGGTGTCCTTGTCGAGCCGGTGCACGATGCCGGCGCGCGGGAGCCGCGCGAGCTGCGGCGCATGATGCAGCAGCGCGTTGAGCAGCGTGCCCTCGGGATTGCCCGCGCCCGGATGCACGACGAGGCCCGGCGGTTTGTTGACGACCAGAAGCTCGTCGTCCTCATAAACGATGTCGAGGGCGATCGGCTGCGGCAGCCAGTCCGTCTCCTTGGGCGGCGGGATGCGGATCTCCACCAGCTCGCCCCCCGCGACCTTGTCGCGCTTACGCGGCGCGCGCCCGTCGAACCGCACGCGGCCGTCCTCGATCCACTGCTGAAGTTGCGAGCGGGTCACCTCCGGGAACAGCCGCGCCAGCGCCACATCGAGCCGCTGGCCGGCGTGGTCTTCGGGAATACGGATGCTGCGGATCGGGGGTGTGGGGTCGCTCATTTGCCGGCTTCACGCCGCGGGGAAATCAGGATAAGCTTCGGCCTCATTCTGCCGCATTCCGCTCAAGGTTCAAGCAAAATCATGCAACGCCATGTAAGACTCGCCGTCGTCTGGGCCGCGCTGCTGCTCGCCGGCTGCGCCGCAATCGAGGACCCCACCAAAGACTGGACACCGGAGCAGTTTTACAAGGCCGGTGAGGAAAAGATCGCGGGCGGCGACTACGACACCGCCGTCAAACACTTCGAGGCCCTGCAGGCGCGCTACCCCTACGGCCGCTACGCCGAGCAGGCGCAGCTCGAAATCGCCTATGCCTATTACAAGGCCGACGAGCCGGCGCCCGCCATCGCCGCCGCCGACCGCTTCATCCGCCTGCACCCGACCCACCCGAACGTGGACTACGCCTATTACCTGAAAGGGCTGACGAACTTCCGCGGCGAGCGCAGCTTCGCAGCCTCGCTGTTCGGTCAGGGGGACGATCTGGTCGACCGCGATCCCAAGGGCACGCGCGATGCGTACAACGACTTCCGCGAGCTGGTGGATCGCTTCCCCCGGAGCCGTTACGTGGAGGATGCGCGCAAGCGCATGGCCTATCTGTTCGACGCCCAGGCGCGCTACGAGATCGCCGTGGCGCGCTTTTATTTCGACCGCGGGGCCTATGTCGCGGCCGTCAACCGGAGCAAGTACGCGCTGGAGAACTTCGCCCGCACGCCCGCGACCGAGGATGCGCTCGGGCTACAGGCGATGTCGTACAAGGCGATGGGGCTCAACGAGTTGATGGAGGACACGCTGCGGGTGCTGAAGCAGAACTTCCCGAACAGTCGATATCTGAATGAGGTACGAGATACAAGGGCCGAGATACGAGAAAAGTGATTTAACCCCGCGCTTCTTCCCCTCGTCCCTCGCCTCTCGTACCTCGTCCCTGCCGTTATATCGCCTCCGCCCCCTGCTCCCCGGTGCGGATGCGGATCACCTGCTCCACGGGATAGACGAAGATCTTGCCGTCGCCGATCTTGCCGGTGCGCGCCGCGCCCGTGATGGCCTCGATGCAGCGCTCGACCTCGTCGTCCTTCACCACCAGCTCGATCTTCACCTTGGGCAGGAAATCCACCACGTACTCCGCGCCGCGGTACAGCTCGGTGTGGCCCTTCTGCCGCCCGAAGCCCTTGACCTCGGTCACGGTAAGCCCGCTCACGCCCGCCTCGGAGAGCGCCTCGCGCACGTCATCGAGTTTGAACGGCTTGACGATCGCTTCGATTTTTTTCATCGGCATTGCCTCAGGTCACTGTTAGCAGTCAACGAGTATGAATTTTCGACGCAAAGTCGCAAAGACGCAAAGATTTATTCACTTAAGGGAACCTCTAAAAATTCCCGTTATTCACGGTACACCGGCCCACCGCAGCGCCGTAGAGGCACAAAGCTACTGAAACAAAAATGGATTTTCTCTGCGTGCTCTGCGTTCTCTGCGGTGAAAAAGATCTTTCCAGTTATTTTTAGAGGTTCCCTTAATTCTCCGGGCTTTTCTTTGCGCCTTCGCGTCTTTGCGTCAAACAATATTATAGGCCTTTACCCCCGCCGCCATAGCCCGAGGTGATGGGGTAGCGGCGGTCGCGCCCGAAAGCGCGCGGCGTGATGCGCACGCCGGGCGGGGCCTGGCGGCGCTTGTACTCGTTGCGGTCCACCATCGCCACCACCCGGCGCACCGTCTCGGGATCGAAGCCGGCGGCGACGATGCGCTCGATGGACTCGTCGCCCTCGACATAGCGCTCGAGAATCGGATCGAGCACGGGATAAGGCGGCAGACTATCCGTATCCTTCTGGTCGGGCCGCAGCTCGGCCGAGGGCGGGCGTTCGAGCACCCGCCGCGGGATGACCGGCGCGATCCGGTTGCGGTACTCCGCCAGGCGGTAGACCAGCGTCTTGGGCACATCCTTGATCGCGGCGAAGCCGCCGGCCATGTCGCCGTAGAGCGTCGCGTAGCCCACCGCCATCTCGCTCTTGTTGCCGGTGGTGAGCACGATCCTGCCGGTCTTGTTCGAGATCGCCATGAGCAGCATGCCGCGGATGCGGGCCTGAAGATTCTCCTCAGTCGTGTCCGGCTTGAGACCCCGGAACTCGTCCTTGAGCGCTTCGAGGAACGCCTCGAACATGGGCTCGATCGGGATCACGCTGTATTGCACCCCGAGCGCCTGCGCCTGCGCGCGCGCATCCTCGTGGCTCATCGCGGCGGTGTAGCGCGAGGGCATCATCACGGTGTGCACGCGCTCGGCCCCGATCGCGTCCACCGCGATGCAGAGCGTGAGCGCCGAGTCGATGCCGCCCGAGAGCCCGAGCACCACGCCGCGGAAGCGGTTCTTCTCGATGTAGTCGCGCACGCCGAGCACAATGGCCGAATAGGCGCTCTTCTCCTCGGAAAGCTCGGCGGCGATCGCACCCGGCGCCGGCGCCGCCCCCGGGATCGAGACCTCCACCGCGATCAGCTCCTCCTCGAAGGCGCGCGCGCGGTGCGTCACCGCGCCCTGCGCGTCCACCACGAAGGAGTCGCCGTCGAACACAAGCTCGTCCTGCCCGCCGATGAGATTGAGATAGACGATCGGCACGCGGTTCGCGCGCGCCGCGCGTGCGACGACGTCGAAGCGCTGCTTTCCTTTATTCAAATGAAACGGCGAGGCGTTGATATTGATGACGAGCTTGGCTCCGGCCTTTGCCGCCTCGTCCACGGGCCAGCCCTCCCACACATCCTCGCAAACGGTCAGGCCCACGGGCACACCCTTGATGTCCACGACGCACGGCTCGCGGCCCTCGGCGAAGTAGCGCATCTCGTCGAAGACGCTGTAGTTCGGCAGGCAACGCTTGTAATACGTCGCCGCGACGCGCCCGCCGCGCAGGAGCGAGGCGGCGTTGAAGAGCTTGCCATACTGGCGCTTCGGGTAACCCACGATGACATCCATGTCGGAGAGCGCCTGCATCATCTCCCCGAGGCTCGTCTCCACGCGCTCGGTGAGATCGGGCCGAAGCAGCAGATCCTCCGGGGGATAGCTCGTCAGCGCCAGCTCGGGAAAGACGACGAGCTCGGCCTCGAGCTCCGCGCGCGCGCGCCGCGCCGCCGCGATCATCTTCTGCGCGTTGCCGGCGACGTCGCCCACCAGCAGGTTGAGCTGAGCGAGGACAATGCGCAGCGAGCCCATTATAAGATTCCGTAACCGCAGATGAACGCAGATAAACGCGGATAAAAAAACAATGGCTTCTTTGCGAATCTATTCATCTGCGTTTATCTGCGTTCATCTGCGGTTGCTTTTCTTATTCGAGTGCCGCGCGCATACGCCGGCCGATGTCGGCCGGCGAGCGCACCGTGTGCACGCCGGCGGCCTCGAGCGCGCGGAATTTTTCTTCCGCCGTGCCCTTGCCGCCCGCGATCACCGCGCCCGCATGGCCCATGCGCCTGCCCTTGGGGGCGGTGACGCCGGCGATGTAGGCCACCACCGGCTTCGTGACGTGCTTCTCGATATATGCGGCGGCATCCTCTTCCGCCTGGCCGCCGATCTCGCCGACCATGACGATGCCTTGGGTCTGCGGGTCGTTCTGAAAGAGCTGGAGACAATCCACGAAGTTGAGGCCCTGTATCGGGTCGCCGCCGATGCCGATGCAGGTGCTCTGCCCCAGGCCTTCGAGCGTCGTCTGGTACACCGCCTCATAGGTGAGCGTCCCGGAGCGCGACACGATGCCGATACTCCCGGGCTTATGGATAAAACCCGGCATGATGCCGATCTTGCACTCGCCCGGCGTGATGATGCCCGGGCAGTTCGGCCCGATGAGCGACACGCCGGGATAATACTGGCGCAACGAGGTTTTGACGCACAGCATGTCGCGCACGGGAATCCCTTCCGTGATGCACGCGATCACCCCGATGCCCGCGGCCGCCGCCTCCATGATCGAGTCCGCCGCATACGGCGCGGGCACGTAGATCATCGTCGCATCCGCGCCGGTCTCCGCGACCGCCTCGCGCACCGTGTTGAACACCGGCAGGTCCAGATGTCTCCGCCCGCCCTTCCCGGGTGTCACACCGCCGACCATCCGCGTGCCGTAGGCGAGCGCCTGCTCGGAGTGGAACGTGCCCTGCTTGCCGGTGAAACCCTGGCAGATGACTTTGGTGTTCTTGTTAACCAGTACGCTCATAGAAACCTATATATGAATTCTTGCCGCAGAGACGCAGAGAACGCAGAGAAAACCAGTTTGGAGCAGGAAAGCAAGTTGTTCTCTGCGTTCTCTGCGTCTCTGCGGCGAAAACTCATATCAACCTACTGCTGCAACGGCAAGCTTCGCCGCCTCGGTGAGGCTCTCGGCGCTGAGGATCTTGAGCCCGCTCGCCTTCAACATTTCGCGCCCCTTCTCGACGTTCGTGCCTTCGAGCCGCACCACCACCGGTACGGCGACGTGCACCTCCTCAACCGCCTTGATGATGCCCTCGGCAATCAGGTCGCAGCGCACGATGCCGCCGAAGATGTTGACGAGAATGGCCTTCACCTTTTCGTCCGAGAGAATGATCTTGAACGCCTCGGCCACTCTTTCGGCCGTGGTGCCGCCGCCGACGTCCAGGAAATTCGCGGGCATGCCGCCGTGCAGCTTGATAAGGTCCATGGTCGCCATCGCGAGCCCCGCGCCGTTCACCATGCAGCCGATGTTGCCGTCGAGCGCGACGTAGTTCAAATCGTGCGCGCGCGCCTTGCGCTCCTTGATGTCGTCCTGGGTCTCGTCGCGCAGCGCCTCCAGGTCCTTGTGGCGGTAGAGGGCGTTGTCATCGACCTGGATCTTGGCATCGAGCGCAAGCAGCTCGCCGCTCTGGGTGACGACCAGCGGGTTGATCTCGAGCAGCGCGAGATCGCGCCCGGTGTAGAGCTGGAAGACATTGAGCATGAGGCGCGCAAGCTCCCCGATCTGCTTGTCGTTCAGCCCCATCGCAAAGCCGATCTCGCGGCATTGATAGGCCTGCAACCCCACGATGGGATCGACGACGGCCTTCAAAATCTTCTCCGGGGATTTGGCGGCGATCTCCTCGATGTCCATGCCGCCGGCGCTCGAGGCGATGAAGACGACACGCTCGAGCGCGCGATCGGTGAGGCAGGCGAGATAAAGCTCGCGCGCGATGGCGCTCGGGGTTTCGATCAGCACCTGGTTGACCGGCTGGCCGGCGGCGGAGGTCTGGTGCGTCACCAGGCGCACGCCGAGAAGCCCCTTGACCGCGGCCTCCAGCGCCTCGCGCCCCGTGACCTTCCGGACGCCCCCGGCCTTGCCGCGCCCGCCCGCGTGCACCTGCGCCTTCACCACCCAGGTGTCGCCGCCCAAGCCGTCGGCGACGGCGCGCGCCTCCGGCACGGACGCAGCCGGCAGGCCCTTCGGCGCCGGGATACCGTGCTCGGTCAGCAGGCCCTTCGCCTGGTATTCGTGCAGGTTCATGGGTTACGCCCGTTCGTTCTGGTTATTGACGGCGGATAAACGCAGATTAACGCAGATCGAGAAAATCCGTCATTTATTTTCTCATACTTATCTGCGTTCATCCGCGTTTATCTGCGGTTCCAAATAATTGGCTCATCGCGTACTCGCGTGAGCAAAAACAGGGCCGCTAACGCGACCGGACCCCGTGATTCCCGGCAAGAAACGCGTTTTGAAGTGTGTCTCTGATCCGCCATGATCCCACCCGCGACTTGCTTTCTGTCGAGCCGCCTCCGGCGGCGTCTAAAAGCTACTTGTGGGTGGCTGACCCACGGCAGGTAGCTTTTCTTTGCTCGTGCAAAGAAAAGCTACCAAAAGAAACACGCCCCGGTCGCTTCGCCGCGCGCACACCGCGCGGTGCCCTGCGCTGCTCGCGCCCCCAAGCGCGCGCCTAACTCGCCGAGCGCTTAAAAACGCGCTTCGGGCTCGAACAGGAGGCGCGCGACACCCCTTGGGGGCGCTGCGCTGCTCGGCTCGCTCCGACGGGGGATTCAACAGCAAAAACACACCCAGGCCTGAAACACCGTTCCCGGAGAGAAACCGTAGCATCTGCTGAGTGGTTTGGGTGTTTTGATGTTTCGAGTCCCCGTAGACGCCGCCGAGCATCGCAGCAAGAATCGGGGAAGTTAGCGAGCCTCTGTTCGAGCCCGAGGCGCGTTGTCTGCGCCCGGCGAGTTAGGCGAGCGCCGATTCTTGCGAGAAGCGCAGGGAAGCCGCGAAGCGGCCGGTGGCTTCGGGGCGGCCTTTTCTTTGGTGACTTTCTTTTGGCCGGGCAAAAGAAAGACACCTGCCGTGGGTCAGCCACCCACAAGTAGCCTTCAATCATCGCCGAAAGGCGATTCGACCCAAACCTGACAAACAGGCGCAACCGGTGAAGCGCAGCGGGGTGACGTTCAATCGCTCACGCGATTTCACGACGACCCAAATTATTATGGCGCGCAGTTACCGCATCGCGCGCACTCCTATTCGTAGCGCAACGCCTCGATGGGATTGAGGCGCGCCGCCTTGCGCGCCGGGTAGATGCCGAACACGATGCCGATGCCGGCGGAAAACACGAATGCGAGCAGCACCGCGCCCACCGACACCGAGGCGGTCCAGCCGGCGAGCTGCGACATGACCACCGTGATCGCCCAGCCCAGGGCGATCCCCGCGAGCCCGCCGGTGAGACTGACGGCGACCGCCTCCACCAGAAACTGCCAGAGGATGTCGCGCCGGCGCGCGCCGACCGCCTTGCGCAAGCCCACCTCGCGGGTGCGTTCCGTGACCGATACCAGCATGATGTTCATGATGCCGATGCCGCCGACGAGCAGCGAGATCGTGGCGATCGCGGCGAGCAGCAGCGACATCGTGCGGCTGGTCTCGGTCATCGCCGCCTGGATGTCCGCGAGGTTGCGGATCTGGTAGGCGTCCTGGCGCTGCGACGGCGGCACCCGGTGGCGCGCGAGCATCTGCTCCATGACGGCATCGGTGACCGGCTGGAGATCCGCCGGGCTCTGCGCCTCGATGTCGATGTAGTCGATGTAGTCCTTGCCGAGCAGCCGGTGCATCGCGGTGAGCACCGGAATCACGATCACGTCGTCCTGATCCTGAAAGCTGGTGGCGCCCTTCTCCGGCAGCACGCCGATGACCTGAAAGTTCACTCGGTTGAGCTTGATCATCTCGCCGACGGGATTCTCGCCGCCGAAGAGCTCGCGCACGACCGTCAGCCCGATCAGCGCCACCCGCGCGCGCCGCTGGTTCTCCTCGTCGGTGAAGAAGCGGCCGATCTCCGGCTGCGAGGCGCGCATGCGGGCGTACGCCGGCACGGTGCCGCGCACGAGCGTGTTCCAGTTCTTGTTTCCGGACGTGGCGCGCACGCGGCCGGTGACGTTGGGCGCCACCTCCTTGACGCCGGTAATGCGCTCCCGGATCGCCGCCACATCCTCGATGGTGAGCCGCGTGGCGGCCCCGACATCCTGCGCCACGCCGCCGACGCGCACCGCTCCCGGGCGCAGCAGCAGCATGTTCGACCCGAGCGAGGCGAGCTGGGTCTCGATGGCCTTCTGCGCTCCGCGCCCGAGCGCGAGCATCGCGACCACGGCCGCCACGCCGATCAGAATGCCGAGCATCGAAAGCGCGGTGCGCACCTTGTTGGCCGCGAGCGTGCGCAGGCCCTGGCGCAGGTGCTCGCCGGCCTCGCGCAGCCGCCAGCGCGTCGGCGCCGGCGCGGCCCGGTCGGCGGCGGGCGCGGACAGCGCCACCGCGCCGGTGCGCCGGTCCGACTGGATCACGCCGTCGCGGATGCTGATGCGCCGGCGCGCCTCGCGCGCCACCTCTTCCTCGTGGGTCACCATCACGATGGTGATGCCCCGACGGTTGAGCTCGTTCAGGACCGCGAGGATCTCGCGCTGGCTGGCGGTATCGAGATTGCCGGTCGGCTCGTCCGCGAGGATGATCCGCGGCTCGTTGACGAGCGCGCGCGCGATCGCCACGCGCTGCTGCTGACCGCCCGAGAGCTCGTTCGGCTTGTGGCGCGCCCGCTCCGTGAGCCCGACCTGCGCGAGCAGCGTATTGGCGCGCGCCAGGTCGAGCCGGTGCAGCGAATACAGCAGCGGCATCGCCACGTTCTCGTCGGCGGCGACGCGCGGCAGCAGGTTGAACTGCTGAAAGATGAAACCGATCGCCTCGCGCCGCAGCACCGCGAGCTCGTCCTCCTCGAGGTGCGCCACCTCCCGGCCCAGAAGCCGGTAGGAACCGGACTCGGGCACATCGAGCAGCCCGATCGTGTGCATCAGGGTCGACTTGCCGGACCCGGACGGTCCGGTGATGGCGACGAATTCCCCGGGCTCGATCGTCAGCGAGACGCCGCGCAGCGCGTACACGGTCGTATCGCCCATGCGATACGACTTGTGGATGTCCTTGAGCTCGATCAGCGGCGCGTCCACGTTCAGCGCCTTCGCGTGGACGGCATGAACGGGCTCGACTCCGCGCGCCCACCGCCCGTGCGCAGGCGCGAGACCAGCAACGGCTCGCCCTCCGTCACGCCCTCGAGCACCTCGATATGCTTGCCGTCGCTCACGCCCGCGCGGATCTCGCGCTCGAGCGGCGCGGCCCCCTTGGCCCCGGCCGCCGGCAACACATACGAATGCCCGTCGCGCACCTTTACCGCATCGCTCGGCACCAGCAGCACGTCGCGGCGCGTGGCGATGACGAAGCTCACGTTCGCCGTCATGCCGCTGCGCATGAAGGCCGGGGTCTGCTGCGGCAGCACGTCGACCTCGTAGGTCGTGACGTTGTTCACCGTCTTGGCATCGTAGGCGATCTGGTTCACGCGCCCGGGAAACGCCTGGTCGGGATAGGCATCGAGCACGATGCGCGCCGGCTCGTGCAGGCGGATCTGCGCGATATCGGTCTCGTCCACCTGGGCCTTGACGGTCAGGCGGTCGGACATCACGAACACCGCGTCGTTGCCGGTGAAGGTCTGGCCCGGCTCGATGTTGCGCAGGATCAGCGTGCCGCCGATCGGCGCGAGGATCGGGGTGGCGCGATAGAGCTCTTCCCAGCGCTTCACCTCCTCCGGACCCTTGGCGTGCGCGGCGTCCATCAGCGCCGCGCGTTCCGTCGAGCTCATCCACGCGAGAATCTGGCCCTTGGTCACGGTCTGACCTTCGCGCGCGAGCACCTCCACGGCGCGCCCGGGGATCGGCGGCTTGATCTCGAGCCGGTTCTCCGGCTGCACCACGCCCGTGGAGAGGATCGTGATCTCGAGGTTGCCGCGCGTCACCGCCGCCTCGCGGTAAGCGGGCTGCGCCTCGCGGCCGGTGCGCCACCAGTACGCGGCCACCGCCGCCCCCACCACGAGCACCGCGACGACCGCGATCGCCTTGCGATGCGCCCGCATACGTTCCACGACGCTCACGGAATCACCCCCTTGCCCTGCGCCTGCTCCCACGCGGCCTCGGCGTTGACCCGATCGCGGCGGCTGACGAGCAGGCTCTTCGACCGCTGGATCAGATCGCTCTCGATCCGATCCCAGTCATCGAACGTCATGAGACCGTTGTCGTACCGGCTGCGCGCGATCTCGGCGCGCGCCGTCGCCGCCTCGACGAACTGCCGGTCCACCTTGAGCTTCTCCGCCGCCTCGACGTAGCCCGCATAGGTCTGCCGCAGCCTCACGAACAGTTGCCGCTCGACGTTGTCCTTGCCGGACGATGCCGCCTCGAGACTCGCGGAGGCGCTCTTGGTCGCGTAATAATCCTTCCCGCCGCTGAACAGCGGCAGCGTGAGATTGAGCCCCACGGTGCGCCGGTCGTTCTGCGGCGCCCAGTCGGGGCCCTCGCGTCCGACACTGCCGCTCAAGTTGACGCTCGGGTAAAACCCCGAACGGGCGAGCGCGACGTCGGCGGTCGCCGAACGTTCCTGTGCCTGGACCTGGAGATAGTCCGGCGCCCCCCGCGCGAGCTGCGCGAAGTCGGGTGCGGCGCCGGGCTCCGCCAGCGGCACGCCCTCCGCGACACGCAGCGCGCCGCGCGCCGCGCGCCCGAGCGCGCGCGCGAGCTGCGCCTGCGCCGAAACGACCGCCTGCTGCGCCTGGAGATATTCATAGCGCGCCTGCGCGAGCGAGGCCTGGCTGAACAGGTAGGAGCCCTTGTTCTCGCGCCCGCCCTCGAAGCGCAGCTCCACGAGCCGCAGGTTCTCTTCCAGGCGCCGCACGATCTTTTCGGTGAGCACGATGTTTTCCTGGGCGTACAACAGCCCCGCATACGCGGCCTTGAGGTCCTGGCTGAGACGGGCCCGGGCCGCCGCAAGGCTCGCCTCCGCCGCCGTGCGGTTCGCGGCCCCCTGCTCGATCTTCGCCTGATCCTGAAACCCGGCGAACAGATTCTGGGTCAGCGACAGCGAGGTGCTGTAGGCGGTCGTGCCGGTGTCGCCCACGACGCTGCCGGAGGTGTCGGTGTAGCCGGCGCCGGCCGAGAGTTGCGGCAGGTTGCCGCTGTAGGCCGCGTCCGCCTTGTAGGCCGCGGCGGCGAGGTTGGCGCGCGCGGTGCGCAGCTCGGCGTTGTTGGCCGCGGCCTCCTGCACGCATTCGTCCCACGTAATCGCCGGCGGTTCGGCGCGCGCCGGCGCCCCCCACAGCAACACCCAAAGCGACCAGGAGAGGAGGCGTCGTATCATCGGGCAAATGCGTTCCGGCTCGGACAGCGAAGCACGCGCGTCGTGCGGTCGCGGCATTGTGCGGGAAAGCCCGGCGCGATCCAAACGCGCGCCCGGGCGGCGGCGGGGGGACGCACACCGCACGCGATATTTCTCAGCCGCAAGGAAATCTCCGTTGCCAATTCACCAGACCCTGATATAGGATGTACTGACTGACCGGTCGGTCAGTTGTATTATTGTTGATGTTCAACACGTTGGTCAACGCCGCGATGACGCCGGAGCCCAGCAGCGCAATTCATCCCCGTGCCGGCACGGACACGGTGGCGCGGATTCTCAAGGCCGCGGGGACGCTTTTTGCGGAGTCCGGCTTCGACGCCGTCTCCATGAACACGATCGCCGAACGCGCCGGCGTGAGCAAGGCCAACATCTTCCATCACTTCGATTCCAAGGACGCGCTCTACGTCGCGGTCCTGCGCCAGGCGTGCGAGAACTCGACCGAACGCCTCCAACGCCTCGGCAGCGACACCGGCCCCTTCCCCCAGCGACTCGCCGCCTTCGCCCAGCATCTGCTGGCGGACATGCTCGATCACGCCGAGGTCTCGCGCCTCATCCTGCGGGAGCTCCTCCTCGGCGGGGCCCAGCGCGGGCGCGAGTTCGCGGAAAAAGTGTTCGGCGACAACTTCGCGCGCCTGGTCGAGATCTTGCGCGCCGGCCAGGCGCGCGGCGAGCTGCGCGCCGACATCGACCCCGCGATGATCGCCGCGCTGCTCATCGGTGCGAACGTCTTTTTCTTCGAGGCCCAGGAGGTGCTGCGCCACTTCCGCGACGTGACCTTCGCCCAGGACCCGGCGCGCTACAGCCGCATGCTCGCGGACGTCCTGCTGGACGGCATCCTCGCGCCGAACGACCCGGCGCAACGCCTGTCAGAATGAATCGTCCGCCCACGCCCGGCATGGAGAAAAACAACATGGCCCACGCAACCCGCGTCCTGCTTCCGGCGCTGCTCGCCGCCCTCGCGATCGGCGGCTGCGCCAAACAGGAAGCTCCGAAGCCGCCCGAGAAGATCGTCAACATCACCACCGCGCCCGTTGCGCGGAAGAACCTGTCGATCGTCGAATCGGCGGTCGGCGCCGAGACCGCGGTCGGCTCCGCCCTCGACTACGACCCGACCCGCGCCGCAGCCGAGGCGGTAACCGTGCGACTGCCGTTTCCCGAGCACGTGGCCCGGAATCTCAAGGTCGGCCAGAGCGTCTCCCTAAGCAGCTTCACCGGCGGCCGGCGCGCCGAGGGCCGCATTCGCGGGATCCTCCCGGCGCTCGACAGCACCACGCTCTCGCGCGAGGTGATCGTGGCCGTGACCACCCCGGGCTGGCGGCCCGACGGGAGCGTGCGCGGCGAGGTCACGATGGGCCTGCGGCAAAACGCGCTGGTCGTGCCGGAGCAGGCCGTGGTGCTACGCCCGGGCGGGGCCGTGGTGTACGTCGTCGAGGGCGAGCGCGCCCGGGAGCGGCGCGTCAGCACCGGCATCCTGCGCGACGGCGAGCTCGAGATCGTCGCGGGGGTCAAGGCGAATGAGACGGTGACGGTGGCGGTGGACGGCGCCGCGCTGCTCTCCGACGGCGCCAAGGTGAGCGCGCGCGCGCCGAAAGGAGGCAAGTCCCCGTGACGCTGCCAGAATTTTCCATACGCCGGCACATCCTCACGCTGATGGTGAGCATCATGCTCATCCTGTTCGGCGTGATCAGCTTTATGCGGCTCGGCCTCGACAAGTTCCCGAAGATCGAGTTTCCGTTCGTCGCGGTCATCACCACGATGAAGGGCGCCGACCCCGACATCGTGGACCAGAACATCACCGACATCGTCGAGGAAGTGGTGAACCAGGTCCCGGGCGTCAAGTCCATCATATCGAGCTCCTCCCTCGGCGCCTCGGTCGTGAACATCGAGTTCGAACTGGAGAAGAACGTCGACGTGGCCTACCAGGAGGCGAAGGCCAAGGTGGACAGCATCCTCAAGCTGCTGCCCAAGGACGCCGATCCCCCCGTGGTCCGCAAGGTCGAGGCGGGCGCAACCGCGGTGCTGTGGGTCGCGCTCACCGGCGACCGCACGATCCAGGAGCTCAACCGCTACGCCGATGAGGTCATCAAGCCGCGCATCGAGACCGTGACCGGCGTGGGTGACGTGCTGATCGGCGGCCAGGTCAAGCGCACCATCCGCATCTGGCTCGACCCCGAGCGGCTGCGGGCCTACGAGCTCACGCCCAACGACGTCGCCACCGCCGTCACGCGCGAGCACCTCAAGCAGCCGGCGGGCTTCATCGACAGCCGCAGCCGCGAGTGGCTCATCAAGTTCGACGCCGAGTACGACAAGGTCGGCGACCTGAACGGCCTGATCGTCGCCTACCGCCAGGGCGCGCCGATCTACCTGAAGGACGTGGCGCGCCTCGAGGACGGGCTGGAGGATGCGCGCAAGCTCGCGCGCTACAAGGGCGAACCGGCGGTGGGTCTCGGCGTGGTCAAGGCGAGCGACGCCAACACGGTGGCGGTCGTCGACCGCGTGAAGGAGCGCGTGGAAAAAGAGATCCGGCCGAATCTGCCGCCGGGACTCGATATCCGCTACTCCTCGGACGACTCCATCAGCATCCGCCAGTCGGTCGACGCGCTGATCGAGCACCTGTTTCTCGGGACGTTCTTCGCCGCGCTCATGGTGTTCCTGTTCCTGAAGAGCGGACGCTCGACGCTGATAATCGCCACCGCCATCCCGGTGTCGCTCATGGCGACCTTCGCCGCGATGTATTTCGCCGGCTACACCCTGAACAAGATCACCCTGCTCGGGCTGCTGCTGCTCATCGGCGTGGTCGTCGACGACGCGATCGTGGTGCTCGAGAACATCTTCCGCCACCGCGAGGAGCAGCGCGAGGAGAAGGAGAAGGCCGCGGTCGCAGGCTCGAACCAGGTGATCTTCGCCGTGCTCGCCTCGACGCTGACGCTGGTGTCGATCTTCCTGCCGGTCGCCTTCATCACCGGGATTCTCGGTCGCTTCCTCGCCTCGTTTGCGCTGGTCGTGACCATCGGCGTGCTCGTCTCGCTGTGGGTGTCGCTCACGCTCACGCCCATGCTGTGCGCGCGCTTCCTGGAGCTGCCGGCGACGCACGGGCCGGTCTACCGGTTCCTGGAAGGCGCGTTCGCGGGTCTCGAGCGCGGTTACCGCGCGCTGCTGCGTCTCGCCCTCGCCCACCGTTGGGCGGTGGTGTTTGCGGCGGTGGCGATCGTCTCGCTCAGCTACTTCCCGTTCGCGTACGTCGGCAAGTCGTTCGTGCCGGAGGAGGACGAGTCGCGCTTCATGATCATGACGCAGGCGCCGCTCGGCGCGAACCTCGAGTACACGAGCGCCAAGCTCGCCGAGATCGAGGCGATCGTGGGCAAGCGGCCCGAGGTGTACAGCTACTTCTCCGCCGTCGGCCTCGGCGAGGTCGGCCAGGTGACGACCGCGCGCACGTTCGTGCGGCTCGTCGACCGCGGGGAGCGCAAGCGCGCGCAGGCCGACATCATGAAGGAGCTGCGGCGCGAGCTCACCCAAGTGACCGGCGTGCTCGCCTTCCCCGCGAATATCTCGCCCATCGGCGGCCAGCGCGGCGAGCCGCTGCAGTTCGCCATCAAGGGCGAGGACCTGAGAAGTCTCGATGAGCTCACCAACCAGATGATCGAGCGGCTCGGGCAGATCTCCGGCATCGCCAAGCTCGACAAGGATTTGAAGCTCAACCTCCCCGAGCTGCGCCTGACGCTCGACCGCGAGCGCGCCGCGCAGCTCGGCCTCTCGGCCGCCGACATCGCGCAGACGCTCGGCCTCATGACGAGCGGCGTGGACATCGCGCAGTTCCGCGACGGCGCCAAGCGCTACGACATCCGGGTCCAGATCGAGCCCGGCGCGCGCACGAGCGCGGACGTCATCAAGAAGCTGTACGTGCGCAACCGCAGCGGCGAGCTGGTGCGGCTCGACACCCTGGTCAAGGCGCAGGAGGGCCTCGGGCCCGCCGTAATCACGCGCCGCGACCGCCAGTACGCGAGCCTGGTCTTCGGCGCGCTCGAGGGGCTGCCGCTGGGTGACGCCACGGCGGCGGTGAACCGCATCGCCGCCGAGATCCTGCCGCCCGGCTACTCGATCGCCTACCTCGGCCAGGCCGAGGAGTTCCGCAAGACCGGGGGCTACGTGGTCTTCGCCTTCAGCCTCGCGCTCGTCATGATCTACATGGTGCTCGCCAGCCAGTTCAACTCGCTGCTGCAGCCGCTCGTGGTGATGCTGGCGCAGCCGCTCGCCGTCATCGGCGGGGTGGCGGCGCTGTGGGTCGCGTCGCTGTGGGTCCCCGACATAACGCTCAACCTCTTCTCCATGATCGGCATGATCCTGCTGATGGGTCTCGTGGCCAAGAACTCGATTCTGCTGGTCGATCTCACCAATCAGTATCGCGCCCAGGGCCGAAGCATCGACGACGCCCTGAGCGAGGCCTGCCCGCACCGGATGCGGCCGGTGCTCATCACCTCGCTCACCGTGATCGCCGCCATGACGCCGGCCGTGATCGGGCTCGGGCCCGGCGTCGAAAGCAACCGCCCGCTGGCACTGGTGGTCATGGGCGGCATGATCTCCTCCACCCTGCTGACGCTCGTCGTGGTGCCGGCGGTGTACTCACTGGTGGAGAACGCGCGCGCGCGCCGCCGCGCGGCGCCCGCGGCCGCGCCGGCGCGCCTCGCCTGGCGCAACAAGCTCCCCCGGATCGGACGCCGCTAGGAATCCCGCGCCATGAAACGCCTGCTCCTCTTCGGGCTGCTGCTTGCCGCGAGTAGTGCGGCGCCGGCGACCGATCTGCTCGATGTCTTCCGCCAGGCGCTGGAGCGCGATGCGTCCTGGGCCGCGGCGCGCGCGGCCTATCGCGCCGGCATCGAGCGCGCGCCGCAGGGCCGCGCACAACTGTTGCCGACGCTGGGTCTTTCCGCCGCGACGACGGAAACCGATCTCGCGCTCAAGACCCCGACCGTCAACAACACGTTTAACTATCGCACCGACTCCTACAGCCTCACGCTCACGCAGCCGCTCTACCGCAAGCAGAATCTCGCCGAGTACGCCAAGGGCCAGTCCGGCGCCGCTCAGGCGGAGCTCGATCTCGCCGGTGCGCGCCAGGACCTCGCGTTGCGCGCGGCGCAGGCGTACTTCGGCGTGCTCGCGGCGCAGGAGGCGCACGAGACGGCCGTCGCGGAGAAGGAGGCCGTCGGCAAGCTGCTCGCGCTGGCGCGGCGCAACTTCGCCGTGGGCGTCGCCACCCGCATCGACGTGCACGAGGCCGAGGCGCGGTACGACACCGCGCAGGCGCAGGAGATCGCCGCGGCCAGCGAGCTCGAGGTGCGGCGCGAGGCGCTGCGCGCGATCGTCGGCGAGGCCCCGACCGCGCTCGCGCCGCTCGTGGCGCGGCTCGATCTGGGCTTGCCCGAGCCGGCGGATGCGGAGCGCTGGGCCGCCACGGCGCAGGAGGGGCCGCGCGTCAAATCCCAGGAGCAGGCGGTGGCGATCGCCCGGGAAGAGTTCGAAAAAAGCCGCGGCGGGCATTACCCCACGCTCGACCTCACCGCCGCGCGCACCTACACCGACGCCGGCGGCAGCACCTTCGGCACGCCGGTCGAGAGCACCGCAAACCAGGTGGGGCTGCTCTTTCAGATGCCGCTCTACCAGGGCGGCAATATCTCCTCCAAGGTGCGCGAGACCGCCGCGCGGCTCGACGAGGCCGAGCAGCGGCTGGACCAGGCGAGGCGCCAGGCGGCGCAACAGGCGCGCGAGGCCTATCTCGCCGTCACCAGCGGCGCGGCGCGCGTGCGGGCGATCGAGCGGGCGCACGCCTCGAACCAGCGGGCGCTCGAATCGACGGTCCTGGGCTACGAGCGCGGCGTGCGCACGGGCGTGGACGTGCTCAACTCGCAGCGCGAGCTCTTCCGCGCCAGGCGCGATCTCTCGCAGTCGCGCTACGACCACCTCGTGAGCCGCCTGCGCCTCAAGGCCGCGGCCGGCATCTTGACCGAGCAGGACCTCGAAGACACCAACCGCCTCCTGGCGCACTGAATTCGCAGTTCAAAGTTCAAAGTTCAAAGTTTCAAGTTTCGGGTTTCGATCTGACCCCTGATCCCCGACCCCTGACCCCTCACTGCTTATTGCCGATAGCGATGTTCTTACTGAGCCCCGACACCGAGGACCTGCGCTTTCCGCCGGTCGAGCTCGCCTCGCCCGAGGGGCTGCTCGCCGTGGGTGGCGATCTGCGCGCCGCGCGGCTGCTCGAGGCCTACCGCTGCGGGATCTTCCCCTGGTACAACGAGGGCCAGCCGATCCTCTGGTGGTCGCCGGATCCGCGCGCGGTGCTGTTCCCGCCCAAGCTCAAGATCTCCCGCAGCCTGCGCAACACCCTGCGCCGCGGGGTCTACGCGGTGACGCTCGATACGCGCTTTCGCGTGGTGATCGAGGCCTGCGCCGCGCCTCGGCCCAAGAGCCCCGCGGGCGGCACTTGGATCACGCCGGAGATGCTCGATGCCTACACGCGCCTGCATGAGCTCGGCTACGCGCACTCGGTGGAAGCCTGGCGCGCGGGCGAGCTGGTCGGCGGGCTGTACGGTGTGGCCCTGGGCGGGGTGTTCTTCGGCGAGTCCATGTTTGCGCGCGCGCCGGACGCCTCCAAAGTCGCGTTCGCGCATCTCGTGCGGCAGCTCGAAAAGTGGGGGTTTACGCTCATTGACTGTCAGCTCCCGTCGGCGCATCTTTTCAGTCTGGGCGCCGAGGAGATCCGCCGGCGCGCGTTTCTCGGTCTGCTCGCCGCGGGGCTCGCGACGCCCGAGCGCCGCGGCCCGTGGCGCTTCGATCCCGATATGCAGGTGTGTTGACCGTATGACCCGCCAGCAGAAAACGCCGGAGATGTTCCTCTCCATGCCGCACCCGTGCAGCTATCTGCCGGGGCGGGTGGCGACCTCGCTCTTCATCGATCCGCGCGCGCGGCTCGACAGCGAGCGCTACGCCGCGTTCATGCGCCAAGGCTTCCGCCGCAGCGGCGATCTCGTCTACCGCCCGCACTGTCGCGATTGCGACGCCTGTATCCCGGTGCGCGTGCCGACGGCGCGCTTCGCGCCCGACCGCGGCCAGCGGCGCATCTGGCGGCGCAACCAGGACCTCGCCGTGCGGGCGCGCGCCCCGGTCTACGATCAGGAACATTTCGACCTCTATCTGCGGTATCAGGAGCAGCGCCACCCCGGCGGCGGGATGGACGACCCCGACCCCCAGAAATACCTCAACTTCCTTTTCAGCCGCCAGGTCGACACGGTGTTCTACGAGATGCGCCTCGCGGAGCGCCTGCTCTGTGTCGCGGTGGTGGATCACCTGCCCGAGGGGCTTTCGGCGGTGTACACCTTCTTCGACCCGGAGGAAACGGCGCGCGGGCTCGGCGTGTACGCGGTGCTGTGGCAGATCGCGCAGGCGGCGAAGCTCAAGCTCCCGTGGTTGTATCTCGGCTATCTCATCCGGGAATGCCCCAAGATGTCCTACAAGGAAAACTACCGCCCGCTCGAGGCCTACCGCAACGGCAGTTGGGTGCCGCTGGCCCATGAATCCTGAAGGACAATCCCGGCGGCGGCGGATGCCCACGGACCGCCGCGCCGGGCGAAGCCGGGTCCACGGTGACGACCTCGACGATTTTCCGGCTTTACGCCCGCGGGCGAGTACGGCATGATACGCCGCCAATCGCATCCCGGCATACGCTCAGGATGTTCGATACCGGCATTCAAGAGGCTAGCGTGGCGAAAGAAGAGCACATCGAGATGGAAGGCACCGTCATGGAGACGCTGCCCAATACCCTGTTCCGGGTGAAACTGGAAAACGGCCACATCGTGACCGCGCATATCTCCGGCAAGATGCGCAAGAACTACATCCGCATCTTGACCGGCGACCGCGTCACGGTCCAACTCACGCCTTACGACCTCACCAAGGGCCGCATCACCTTCCGCGCGCGTTAGGGCGCAAAGAAAGGCGAATGGACAGGATTAACAGGATTTACAGGATTAGATCAAAAAAAACCGTTCACAAGTCTTGTTTTTCCAATCCTGTTAATCCTGTAAATCCTGTCTAATTTCTTTCTTTGACTTACACCCGGTAGATCCTTGCCTATCCGTTAGCCGCCTGCCGGCGCGCCGAAAACCTCCCTCAGAAAACAAAAAGCCCCGGGGGGTCCGGGGCTTTGTAAGGCCGGGGGCCGCTCCCGATTTACTCTTCTTCCGTCTGCGCGGCGCGCTGCGGACTTTCCGCGCGCGGGATGAACTCGAACTTCAGCCCGGATTCGTCCCCGGAAACTTTAACGTGTCCGCCGGAGGAGAGTTTGCCGAACAGCAGCTCATCGGCAAGCGGCTTCTTGACCTTCTCCTGGATGAGGCGCGCCATCGGGCGCGCGCCCATCGCGGGTTCGTAACCGTGCGTGGCGAGCCAGGTCCGCGCGGCCTGATCGAGCTCGACGGTCACGTGCTTGTCCATGAGCTGCGCCTCGAGCTCGAGGATGAACTTGTCCACCACGTGGATGATGGTCGCCGCATCGAGCGGCTTGAAGTGGATGACCGCGTCCAGGCGATTGCGGAACTCGGGGCTGAAGAAGCGCTTGATCTCCTGCATTTCGTCGCCCGCGAGGTCCTGCTTGGTGAAGCCCATGCTCGTGCGCGAGAGCCGCTCGGCGCCGGCGTTGGTGGTCATCACCACGATCACGTTGCGGAAGTCGGCCTTGCGCCCGTTGTTGTCGGTGAGCGTGCCGTGATCCATGACCTGCAACAGCAGGTTGAACACGTCCGGATGCGCCTTCTCGATCTCGTCCAGGAGCAGCACCGAGTGCGGCTGCTTGGTGATCGCCTCGGTGAGCAACCCGCCCTGGTCGAAGCCGACATACCCGGGCGGCGCGCCGATCAAGCGCGATATCGTGTGTCGCTCCATGTACTCCGACATGTCGAAGCGGATGAGCTCGAGCCCGAGGATACGGGCGAGCTGGCGTGTGACCTCGGTCTTGCCGACACCCGTGGGACCGGAAAAGAGATAGGAGCCGATCGGCTTTTCGGGATGCCCGAGCCCCGAGCGCGCGAGCTTGATCGAGGTAACGAGCGCGTCGATCGCGTCGCCCTGGCCGAACACGACCGACTTCAAGTCCCGATCCAGGGTCTTCAGGGCCTCGCGGTCGGAGGTGGTGACGTTCTTGGGCGGGATACGCGCAATCTTGGCGACGATGTCCTCGATGTCGCGCACGCCGATGGTCTTCTTGCGCTTGGCGGCCGGCAGCAACTGCTGGCTCGCGCCGGCCTCGTCGATCACGTCGATCGCCTTGTCCGGCAGATGGCGGTCGTTGATGAAGCGGTGCGAGAGCTCGACCGCGCTGTGCAGCGCCTGCTGGGTATAGCGCACGCCGTGGTGTTGCTCGAAGCGCGCCTTGAGCCCCTTGAGGATCTCGATCGCCTCTTCCACCGAGGGCTCGGTGACGTCGATCTTCTGGAACCGGCGCGACAGCGCCCGGTCCTTCTCGAAGATGTTGCGGTACTCCTGGTACGTGGTCGAGCCGATGCACTTGAGCTCGCCCGTGGACAGCACGGGCTTCAACAGATTCGAGGCGTCCATCGACCCGCCCGAAGCCGCGCCGGCGCCGATGATCGTGTGGATCTCGTCGATGAACAGGACCGCGCCCTCCTGTTTCTTCAACTGGTGCAGCACCGCCTTCAGGCGCTTCTCGAAGTCGCCGCGGTACTTGGTGCCGGCGAGGAGCGCGCCCATGTCGAGGGCGTAGATGGTGCTCGCGGCGAGCACGTCCGGCACCTCGCCGTCGATGATCTTCTTCGCCAGGCCTTCGGCGATCGCGGTCTTGCCCACGCCGGCCTCGCCCACGAACAGCGGATTGTTCTTGCGCCGGCGGCACAGCACCTGGATGGTGCGCTCGACCTCGCGCGAGCGCCCGATGAGGGGATCGATCTTGCCGAGGCGCGCCTGCTCGTTGAGATTCACCGTGAAGACATCGAGCGGGCTCTTCTCGGCGGGGGTCGCGCCCTCCTCGCCTTCCTCGGCGGCCGCCGGCTCGCCCTGACCCTCGCCCGGCACCTTGGAGATGCCGTGCGAGATGTAGTTCACGACATCGAAACGGCTGATGTTCTGCTTGTGCAGGAAGTACACCGCGTGCGATTCCTTCTCGCCGAAGATCGCGACCACCACGTTCGCGCCGGTGACCTCCTTCTTGCCCACGCCCTGGACGTGCAGCACCGCGCGCTGGATCACGCGCTGAAAACCGATGGTCGGCTGCGTGTCTACTTTGCTGCTCGGCGGAAGCTTCGGGACGTTTTCATCGAGAAAGGCGTTGAGGCTGCGGCGCAGCTCCTCGACATTGCCGCCGCAGGCGCGGACGACGCGCGCGGCCGAAGGATTGTCCAGCAACGCCGCGAGCAGGTGCTCCACGGTGATAAACTCGTGGCGCTTCTCGCGCGCGTTCTGGAAGGCGCTGTTCAGCGAAAATTCAAGTTCCTGGGACAACATGGCACGGCCTCCGGGTCACCCCACCTTAGCTGGATACCATACAAAAATCATTCCGGTTCCATGGCACACTGCAAGGGATGTTGATGGTCCTTGGCATAAGCGGTCACCTGGCGCACTTTGGTCTCCGCGATCTCCCGGGTGTACACCCCGCACACCCCGATTCCCTTCTGGTGCACATGCAGCATGATCTGCGTCGCCTCTTCCCGATTCTTGAAGAAAAACCGCTCCAGCACCGCGACGACGAATTCCATGGGAGTATAGTCGTCATTAAGCAGGATTACTTTAAAGAGCTGCGGTTTCTGCAGCTTCGGCCTGGTCTCCTGGACCACCGGGCCTTCGAGATGACGGGGCTGCTTGTCGCTCATGACGTAAAATAGGTTAGACCGAAAATTTTCGGCGCCGGACTATTCGCAAAGTGTCATTTTACTGTCATTGTGCGAGCACGGCGCAAAATTTCAACCCCAGAAAATATGGCATGAATTTTGAGTGAATTCCCGCGTGCGCTCCGTTGGGGGCACGCTCCGACGCTTGACTTGCGGAAAACAACGGGATGAAGATGATACCCGGATACCGCGTCCGACTTGCAGGGTAAGGTATTTGTTTTCGGGCAACACGCGGCGGTCGCGCCGCGGCACCAGGGGGATGTATGACGACAGGCACCGTGAAGTGGTTTAACTCCAGTAAAGGATACGGCTTCATCACGCCCAGCGACGGGGGGGACGATGTGTTTGCGCACTATTCCGCCATCGAGATGGATGGGTACAAGACCCTGAAGGAGGGTCAACCGGTGGAATTCGAGGTCCAGGACGGTCCCAAAGGCCCTCAGGCCTCGCACATCCGCGCCCTCGCCAAATAACGCCCGGGGTTATCGCGCTTCGTTTTTCATGAAACCCGGCCCAGGCCGGGTTTTTCTTTTTCCCCGGCTTTACATGTGCCGGATCACGGCCTCGCCAAACCCCGAACAGCTCACCTGGGTGGCGCCGGGCATTCCGCGGGCGAAGTCGTAGGTGACGGTCCCGGCCTGGATCGCCGCCGCCATCCCCTTGACGATGAGGTCGGCGGCCTCGCCCCAGCCCAGATGCCGGAGCATCATCTCGGCCGAGAGCACGAGCGAGCCCGGGTTGGCCATGTCCTTACCGGCGTACTTGGGAGCGGTGCCGTGGGTGGCCTCGAACATGGCCACGGTATCCGAGAGGTTCGCGCCGGGGGCGATGCCGATGCCGCCCACCTGGGCCGCCAACGCATCGGAGATGTAGTCGCCGTTGAGGTTCAGGGTGGCGATAACGCTGTACTCCCCCGGGCGCAGCAGGATCTGTTGCAGGAAGTTGTCGGCGATCACGTCCTTGATGACTATCTCACGGCCGGTTTTCGGGCTCTTCAGCCGCATCCAGGGGCCCTGTTCGATAAGCTCGGCGCCGAACTCGCGCCGGGCGAGTTCATAGCCCCAGCTTTTGAATCCCCCCTCCGTGAACTTCATGATATTGCCCTTGTGCACCAAGGTCACCGAGGAGCGGTCCTGGTCGATGGCGTACTGGATCGCCCGGCGCACCAGCCGCTCCGTGCCCTCGCGCGAGACCGGCTTGATGCCGATCGCCGAACTCCCGGGGAAGCGGATCTTCGTCACCCCCATTTCCTTTTCAAGGAATGAAATAATCTTGCGCGCCTCGGCCGACTCGGCCGGCCATTCGATGCCGGCGTAGATGTCCTCGGAGTTCTCGCGGAAGATCACCATGTCGACCTTCTCCGGCGCCTTGACCGGGCTCGGAACACCCTTGAAATAGCGCACCGGGCGCAGGCAGACGTAGAGGTCGAGCTCCTGGCGCAGCGTCACGTTGAGCGAGCGGATGCCGCCGCCCACGGGGGTGGTGAGCGGGCCCTTGATAGAAACGGCGAATTCTTTGACCGCCCGCAGCGTCTCCTCGGGCAGCCAGGTATCGCCGCCGTACACCTTCACCGCCTTCTCCCCGGCGTAAACCTCCATCCAGGAGATTTTCCGGCGCCCGCCGTAGGCCTTGGCCACCGCCGCGTCCACGACCTTGCGCATCGCCGGGGTGATGTCCGCGCCGATGCCGTCGCCCTCGATGAAGGGGATGACGGGGCGGTCGGGGACGCTGAGCGAGAAGTCCTTATTGACCGTGATTTTGGCGCCGTCGGCGGGGATGACGATGTTCTGGTAGGCCATGGATGCTCCGGGGGTTTTCGCGGCGGATTCTAACACCCCCGCTCGCCCTGCTGTAACCTACGCCCATGAAAACCGCCTATGGCGAGATCCGGCCGTTCGTCACCAAGGACGGCTCGGAGATCCGCGAGCTGATGCACCCGTCCGTGCACGGCGTCCGCCACCAGAGCCTGGCCGAGGCCGTGGTCGCGCCGGGCATGACCGCCCGGCTTCACCGGCACGGGCAGTCCGAGGAGATCTACCACATCACCGCGGGCACGGGCCTGATGATGCTCGGCGGCGAGGATTTTCCGGTCGCGCCGGGCGATACGGTGCTGATCCCGCCCGGGACGCCGCACGGCATCCGCAATACCGGCGTGGAACCGCTGCGCATTCTTTGCAGTTGCGCACCGCCCTACTCTGACGACGATACGGAGCTGCTGTAGCCGCAGCGGCATACCGCAGAGACGCGAAGAAAACAAACAGGATTATCCGCAGATTTCGCAGATTGGCGCAGATTTTTCTTTGTCCCGGATACATCTGCGTAATCTGCGGATGCAATCGCCGTTTTAGGTTCAAAGATGCTTATATTGTTCAACAAACCGTACAACGTCCTCACCCAGTTCACCGACAAGGAAGGCCGGGCGACGCTCGCGGATTATATTCCGACCCCGGGCGTCTATCCGGCCGGGCGGCTCGATCGCGACAGCGAGGGACTGCTGCTCCTCACCGACGACGGCAAGCTCCAGGAACGCCTGAGCGATCCGCACTTCAAGCAGCCCAAGACCTATTGGGCGCAGGTCGAAGGCGAGCCGGATGAAAAAGCGCTCGAACAACTGCGCCGCGGCGTGATCCTGGACGCCCGGCGCACGCGCCCGGCCGAAGTGCGGCGCATCCCGGAACCCAAGCTCTGGCCGCGCGACCCGCCGATCCGCTTCCGAAAATCGGTCCCGACCTCGTGGCTCGAGATTACCATTACGGAAGGTCGCAACCGCCAGGTGCGGCGCATGACCGCCGCCGTCGGTCACCCGACGTTGCGCCTGGTACGCTACGCCGTCGGGGACTATACGCTCGGTGGCCTCGCGCCGGGCGAGTGGCGGGAGGAAAAAGCAATAGACAGGATTTACAGGATTTAGCAGGATTAACAGGATTAAGGCATTTAAGGAAGGTCCAACTAAATTCGTTCGCAGTGAGCTTGTCAACCCGCAAATAGATGGAGCACCGAGAATTTACGGCATTCCCCGTCCGTCCCTTCGATAGGCTCAGGGCGAACGGCTAACTTAGTCAACTTCCCTAACGAATTAATCCTGTGAATCCTGAGAAATCCTGTTAATCCTGTAAAATTGATTTTTGTATGATCTGGAAACCGAATGTCGTGGTCGCGGCCATCGTCGAGCGCGACGGGAGATTTCTGCTGGTCGAGGAAGAGGCCGACGGCGAGACCGTGCTCAACCAGCCGGCCGGGCACCTCGATGAGGGCGAGAGTCTGATCGAGGCCGTGGTGCGCGAGACGCTGGAAGAGACCGCCTGGCACTTCGAGCCGCAGGCCCTGCTCGGCGTCTACCGCTGGCCGCACCCGACCAAGGGCGCCACCTACCTGCGCTTCGCCTTCATCGGCCGCGCGGTCCGCCACGATCCGGAACGTGCGCTCGATCACGGTATCGTGCGCGCGGTCTGGATGACGCCCGAGGAGATTCGCGCATCGCGCGCCCGCCACCGAAGCCCCCAGGTCGAGCGCTGCCTGAACGACTACCTCGCCGGCCAGCGGTTCCCGCTTGATCTGCTTGCCGAGGTTAAAATTTGAATAGACAGGATTAACAGGATTTTTCAGGATTTACAGGATTAATTCAAAAAATGCTTTTTGGTTGTAGTCCCGTCACTGATCGCGTCTAATTTCTAAAGTCTTAATCCTGTTAATCCTGAAAAATCCTGTTAATCCTGTGAATTCGTTCTTATGAAAATCATCGTCGGCATCTCCGGTGGCGTGGACTCCGCCGTGGCGGCGTTGCTCCTGAAACGCCAGGGCCACGACGTCACCGGCCTGTTCATGAAAAACTGGGAGGAGGACGACACCGCCGGGCATTGCGGCGCCGCGGAAGATTTGAAGGTGGCGCGCGCGGTCTGCGAGCACATCGGCATCGCGCTCAAGACCGTCAACTTCTCCGCCGAGTATTGGGACCGGGTGTTCAGCTATTTCCTCGCCGAGCACGAGGCCGGGCGCACACCGAACCCCGACGTGCTCTGCAACAAGGAGATCAAGTTCAAGGCCTTCCTCGATCACGCGCTCGACCTCGGCGCGGACATGATCGCCACCGGCCATTACGCACGTATCGAGCACCGCGACGGACACTGCCGCCTGCTCAAGGCGCGCGATGCGAACAAGGACCAGAGCTATTTCCTTTATCTCCTCGGACAGAAGGAACTGGCGCACACGCTGTTTCCCGTCGGCGAGCTCGCCAAGCCGGAGGTCCGACGCATCGCTGAAGAGGCGGGCCTGCCCAACCACGACCGCCACGACTCGACCGGCATCTGCTTCATCGGCGAGCGCGACTTCAAATCGTTCCTCGCGCGCTACCTCCCGGCGCAACCGGGCGAAATGCGCACGCTCGCGGGCCGCGTCGTGGGCCGGCACGACGGCGTGATGTACTACACCATCGGCCAGCGCCACGGGCTCGGGATCGGCGGCGCGGGCGAGGCCTGGTACGTGGTGGACAAAGACGTGAAGCACAACATCCTTTATGTCGAGCAGGGCGAGCACCATCCGGCGCTTTACAGCGAGGCCCTGATCGCGAGCCAACTGCACTGGATCGGCGGCGCTGCGCCGTCCCTGCCGCGCGGACTTACGGCTAAGACCCGCTATCGTCAGCCGGACCAAGCCTGTGTCCCGGAGCCACAAGAAAACGGGCTGCGCGTAACTTTTGATGCGCCGCAACGCGCCGTGACACCGGGGCAGTCGGTCGTACTCTACGACGGCGCGGAGTGCCTCGGCGGCGGCGTGATCGAGGAGGCGCTGCGCGCGGCGCGAGCGCCCGCGTCCGCGGCGAGCGCCTGAACACGGCATTTCCCGCCCCGATCTGGTAAGATTCGCCTGTTTTCCGGGACAGGCCACCTTACCGACAGGCACGCATGAACAAGCCGAAAACACCGGACACCCCGCCGCTCAGCCCGCTCACCGCCCTCTCGCCGCTCGACGGCCGCTACGAAAAGAAAACCGCCGCCCTGCGCGCGCTTTTCAGCGAATACGGCCTCATCCGACTGCGGGTGCTGGTGGAGGTGCGCTGGCTCCAGGCGCTGAGCACGCACAAGGGCATCGAGGAGGTGGCGCCGTTTTCACCGGCCGCGAAGACCCTGCTCGACGACATCGCCGCGAATTTCTCCGAAGCCGACGCCCGGCGCGTGAAGGAGATCGAGGCGGTCACCAACCACGACGTCAAGGCGATCGAGTATTTCCTGAAGGAGAAGGTGCGCGACAACGCCGAGCTCGCCAAGGCCGCGGAGTTCATCCACTTCGCCTGCACCTCGGAGGACATCAACAACCTCGCCTACGGCCTCATGCTCCGGGACGGCCGCGACCGCATTCTGCTCCCCCAGATGGACCGGCTGATCGCGGCCATCGAGGACCTCGCGCACCGTCACGCCGACCAGCCGATGCTCGCGCGCACCCACGGCCAGCCGGCCTCGCCGACGACGCTCGGCAAGGAGATGGCGAACGTCGCGCACCGGCTCAGGCGCGCGCGCGAGCAGGTCGCGCGCGTCGCGATCCTCGGCAAGATCAACGGCGCGGTGGGCAACTACAACGCCCATCTCATCGCCTATCCCGAGGTGGACTGGCCGGGGCTCGCGAAATCCTTTGTCGAGGGTCTCGGGCTCACGTGGAATCCGTACACGACCCAGATCGAGCCGCATGACTACCTCGCGGAGCTTGCGCACGCCGTCGCGCGCTGCAACACCATCCTCATCGACTTCAGCCGCGACGTCTGGGGCTACATCGCGCTCGGCTATTTCAAGCAGAAAGTGGCGCAGGGCGAGGTCGGATCGAGCACGATGCCGCACAAGGTGAACCCGATCGACTTCGAGAACTCGGAAGGGAATTTGGGGCTCGCGAACGCGCTCCTCCAGCACCTTGCGGAGAAGCTCCCCATCTCGCGCTTCCAGCGCGACCTCACCGACTCCACGGTGCTGCGTAACCTGGGCGTGGGCTTCGGTTACGCCCTGCTCGCCTATGACTCCTGCCTGCGCGGCATCGGCAAACTCGAAGTGAACCCCGCGCGGCTCAACGAGGACCTCGACGCCAACTGGGAAGTGCTCGCGGAAGCCGTGCAGACCGTCATGCGCCGCTACGGCGTGCCCGAGCCGTACGAAAAATTAAAGGAACTCACGCGCGGCAAGAACGGCATCACGCGCGAGACGATTCAGGCCTTCATCCGCGACCTCGCCATCCCGGATGCGGCCAGGCAACGCCTGCTCCAGCTCACGCCGGCCGCCTACACCGGCAACGCCGCCGCGCAGGCCGCGGCCGTGGGCCACGAAAAACCGCGCTGACACCGCGTCCCGGGCCGATGGCACGCCGATCCGCAACCTATACTTAAAAAGATATTCACCACAGAGGGCACGGAGGACACAGAGAAAATCGAATAGACAGGATTTACAGGATTAACAGGATGAGAATCAGTCTTGAGTCTTGAGTCTTGAGTCTTAATCCTGTAAATCCTGTTAATCCTGTCCATTTCCTTGTTTCTCTATGGAACCGACCTCCGACCCATCGCAGCCGCAAGCCCCGAGCGGACCCCTGCTGATCCGGGGCCAGGACGAAATCCGCGATCACATCGCCGCCCTGGTGGAGGGCGCACACCACGAGCTTGCGATCTTCGCGCCGCAGCTCGACCCGCGCTGGTTCAACACCGAGCGCTTCGCCTCGGCCCTCACGCGTTTCGCCGTCAGCCATCGAAACAACCGGGCACGGTTGCTCATCGAGGACGCGGAACAGGCCGTAAGCGACAACAACCGCATCGTCGAGCTCTCCCGGAGACTGAGCGATTTCTTCGAGTTCCGCCAGGTGGGCGAAGAACACGCCGGCGTGCGCGAGCTGTTCGTGCTCGCCGACCGCCGCAGCTATCTCCATCAGGAGGACCTCACGCGGCTCACGGCCGTGGCGGACCTCAACGGCGCGCGTGCGGCGGCAGACCTGCGCCTGCGGTTCCAGGCGATGTGGGACCGCAGCGAACCCATCGCGCGCCTGCACACCACGGGCCTCTGATGCCCGCATCGTCCCCGACTCCGCGGCATCTCCTCGGCTGGTCCCTGCCGCTGCTTCTGGCGCTCGCCGGAGGCTGCGCCTTCGAGCCGCGCAGCGGCCTGCCCTCCGCCGCCGCGAACCGCGCCGCGCAGACGGCGATCTCCATGATCGGGAGGCCCTACCACTATGGCGGCGCGACGCCGCGGGGCTTCGATTGCAGCGGGCTCGTGCAATACAGTTATGCGCAGGCCGGCGTGCGGCTGCCCCACGGCACCGAGTACCTGCTGCGCTCCACGCGCACGGTGCCCTACGGCGATATGAAACGCGGCGATCTGCTGTTCTTCGATCTGAGCGGCAAGAAATCCTCGCACGTGGCGATCTATCTCGGCGACGGCCGCTTCGTCCACGCCCCCGCCACCGGCCGATCCGTGGACCTCGGCAGCCTCGCGGACCCGTTCTGGAAGGACTACTTCTCCGCGGCCCGGCGCATCGATGCGGATTAGCGCCCGCAGCTCCGCGCTCATATCGGTCGCCGTGCTGGCGCTCGCCTTCGGGCTGGCGCGCGGCGCGGCGCCGGCCGAAGACGAAACGCGCGTCATTCAGTTGAAGCACCGGCCGGCCGCGGAGATCGCCCCGATCTTAAAACCGCTCCTCGGGCCGAACGACGCCATCAGCGGCACGGACTTCCGCCTGATCGTGCGCACCTCGAAAAAGAACCTGCGCGAGATCGAGCGACTGCTCGCGCAGCTCGACGTCGCGCGCCGACGCCTCAAGATCACCGTCAAGCAAGCCGTTGTCGCGGAGCGCGCGCAGACGGACCAATCGCTTTCCGGCGAGGCCGGAAAAGAAGTCCGCATCACCTTGCCGCGCAATCGCCCCAAGGACGACAAGGGGCTCACGGTCGGCGGCGACCCGCACTACCAGACCAAAACCATCACCACCGCGGCACGCGACGAAAACACGCAATTCATCGCGACTCAGGACGGCCAGCGCGCCTATATCCGCGTCGGCCAATCCGTGCCCCACGTGCGCAGAATCCTGATGCTCTCGGGCGGCCGGGGAAAGGCCGCGCAGGGTGTGGAATTTCAGAACGTGACGACCGGCTTCGACGTAGTCCCGCGCGTGCAGGGCGAAACCGTGCACCTCGAGATCACACCGCGCTTGGCCACGCTGGACAATACCGCAAGCGGCCTGGCGAGCTTCCAGGAGTACTCCACCACGGTGACGGCAAAGCTCGGCGAGTGGGTCGATCTCGGCGCCATCGGCGGCGCGGGCGAAGAACTGCGCCGCGAGATCCTCGACAGCGCCGGCGTGCGCGCGGGCGAGCGGCGGACGATTCTGCTCAAAGTCGAAGAAAACAAGAATAGACAGGATTAACAGGATTTTTCAGGATTTACAGGATTAAAACAAAAACTCGTGCTACACCAAACCTCAATTTCTGGGGACAACGATGTACGGACGATCGGCTCACGTCCCCGCCGCGGGCGCCGTAAGGTAAGGGCCTGACCCAATGCGATTGCGGTTACCCGGTCGGCCGCGTCGTGGGCGTTGTGATATGCTTTGTTCGTGAACACCGACTGCGGGATTGGCCATGGCCCGACTCAATATCAAGCTGGAACTACCCGATAGTCTCGCCAAACAGGCGAAAGAGGCTGGACTACTGGAACCGCAAGCGCTCCAAACCATGCTGCGCGATCAACTGAAGAAGCAGGCCGGCGAGAAATTGCGCGCGATGTGGGCACGCATGCCACGCGAGGAACTCACGCCGAAGATCGAGCAGGAGATCGTCGAGGAAGTCCGCGCGGTGCGCGCCGCGAAACGCAAGCGAACCGGCGGTTGATGCGGCTGGTGCTGGATACCAATGTCGCGGTCGCAGGCCTGCTATGGCATGGCGCGCCGCGCCAGCTGCTCGACCGAACCATTGATGACGAGACCGTCGAGTTCTACAGCAGCCCGGCATTGATGGATGAACTGACGAACACATTGGGCTACTAAAAGTTCGCAAAGCGAATCGCACGCTACGAGACAAGCATCGAGGCGCTGGTCAGGCAATACCAGGCGCTCGTGGTCCTGGTTTCACCGACCCTTACCCCGCGTGTAGTACCTGAAGATCCCGACGACGACGCCGTGCTCGCCTGCGCCGTGGCGGCCAAGGCCGAGCTTATCGTCTCGGGGGATCGGCATTTGCTCGGACTCAAGGACTACCAGGGCATCCCCATCGTCGCCCCGGCCGAGGCGTTGCGACGCATCGGCGCTGCCTCCTAAGACAACAGGTCCCCCAGGGCTGCGGGGTCAGGTCTTGCGCTGCAACATTCGTCTGAGCAGCGTCAAGGAGCGTCCCCGCTTCGGGGAGCAGCTTGTCGTTGGTTTGCCGCGGTAGTTCCAGTTCCGGGACCACGGGTCTCTCCTATTCTTCAGACTTCTCGACGATCAGGTTCATGGCAAGGTGCTTGCGCTCGGCCGCGTCCATGCCGCCGCGCAGGGCGTCGGCCGTCTGCCAGAGTTGGGCCTCGTCGAGGTTGGCGCCGGTCAGCGTGCGGCGCACGGGCAGGCCGTTGGCATTTGCCTTCTTCGGCTTCTCGATGGTTTTTTCGTTTCCTCTTGCCACTTCCCCTCCCTGCGTTTTTGCTGTCACCCTCACAAGGGCGGATCAGCGAACCGCTTTACGCTGCGCGTCTTGTTGTCTTGACGGCGAGTTGAATGTGCTCGGCGGCTTGCAGAACCTTGATGATGCCGAAGAGACTTTCGGCTGTCGGATTTCCACGGGGTCCGAGCATGCGTTGCAGGCTTTTGCTGGGTTTTCCTGTCTCCTTCGCCAAGCCGTCGAAGGTGAGGGTGGCATTGACGTAGTCGCGCAGCATCGCTTTGCCGGTATCGATGCCGCCGGCAAGCAGCTCGTTGATCGCCTCGGTGAGCATCGCGGCACGGAAGCGCGCATCGCCCTGGGCTCGCGTCCAGACGGTTTCACGGAATTTGCGTGTGATCGGCATATCGCTTACCTCTTCTTGCGCGCCCTGTAGTCGCGCCAACGTTGTTGGGCCAGTTGAATGAGATATTTAAGGGGTCGGGAGTCTTTTCAGAAAAGACTCCCGACCCCTTTTTCCAGAAAAGACTCCCGACCCCTTTTTCGACCCCTTCCTTTTTCGACCCCTTTTTCGACCCTTTTTCATTGTCCGCGTGATGCGCTCCATGGGAACGGCGGTTGCACTCCTCCCGGACTTCTTAACTCCGATGCCCTGGCTCCCCAAGTTTTTCGTATCTGGCTCCGACCACGCCGGTGGCTTTGTCATATAGAGCAGATAGCCGGCAAAGCCGTGGGCCGGTTTTCCGATTACCTGGCTCTAATCCTGTTTAGAAAACCTCTAAATATTCCCGTTGTTCACGGTACATCTGGCCTACCGCAGCGCCGTGGAGGCGCGAAGCTACTGAAACAAAAATGGATTTTCTCTGCGTGCTCTGCGGTGAAAAAGATCTTTTTCAGGTATTTTTAGAGGTTCCCTGAATCCTGTCCATTCCCATTCTCCGCTTGCAGCGCGACGCCGGCCGCGCGCTCAGCGGTGCGTCATGAACCATGCGATGAAGAGCAGAAGCAGCGCAAGCCCCTGCAAGCCGACCCGAAGGAGCATGA
>MFSU01000023.1:4138-24639 GCA_001785115.1 Candidatus Muproteobacteria bacterium RBG_16_65_34 | reverse complement strand
TTGTTGCGCTGTGCGGATTGTGGTAAGACAAGGTCCGGAGACAGGGTTTTCCTACAGTCTCGTTAGGCAGGAGACATAGATGGATATAAATATTGATGTCATTGGGAAGATACTTGCGCCAATACTCACGGCCATAGTTGGCATTATCGCCAAAAGATATTTTGAGGCGCGCCCTAAGCTCATAACATATCTTGTCCATGCCTCCGCTATTCCGCTCGGCGACGAGAAAAAAACAAATGTAAACACGCATAGTATTGTCGTTAGGAACTCCGGCAAGAGTACCGCGCATAACGTGCGAATTGGTCATAACTTCCTGCCGGCCTTTCAGATTTTTCCTCAACTTGCTCACGAGGTTGTAAGGGGGCCAAGCAATTCTGCCGAAATAGTCATCCCAACATTGGTTCCTGGGGAGCAGGTAAATATCTCTTACTTGTACTTCCCTCCTGAGGTGTGGAGCCAGGTGCACTCGTACTGCAAGTCAGATGAAATGGCGGCGAAATATATCAATATCATTCCATCTGCCCAGTTAAATAAACTTCAGCTTGCATCGATCTGGAGCCTATTATTTATAGGCGCATCAACCGTGGTCTACTGGGCTATCTATTGGCTGTGGGTATGGGCGCAGAAATCTGCCTAATCGGGTAAGGGCCGGCTTCTAACCGGCCTTCCCCACACCACCCGGCATGCGAATAACCGGGAACGTGAAAGACGGGGTCAGGTCTCGCCTTGTAACACGGCCCACACCGCTGCAAGCGGAGATACCGGGGACGCTAACCTTTATCTCCCGCCCTGGATGAAGCCTGTCTCCAGGCCGCCCACGGTACGGAGCAAAGCCCCGGGGTCAGCGCCGCTTCTTCTCCAACCAGTGCGCGGCGGCGGCAAAACCGAGATAGCCGATGAGCGCGGTGGCGGCGAGTGCCGGTGCGTTGGGCGGCGGCGGGCCGAAGAAGACGATCGCCTGGGTGGCGAGCATCACCGCGCCCAGCAGGGGCATGCCGTAACGCGCACCGAAACCCTGACCCCGGGTGGCGCGCAGATAGAGCCACATGCCGCCGGCCAGCAGCGCGATTTCGAGCAGCAGTGCCGGCGCCGGATAATTCCAGAGGCCGAGGCCCAGCTTGTACTGGTCGTCGTACAGCGGCAGGTCCGGCCGGTGCACGATGAGATCCAGCAGCCAGTGCGAGAACACCGCCAGCGCCACGATCAGCGCCGCGCGGTGCGGGCGCGCGTTGCCCTGCCCCGCCCACAGCCGGTAGGCGCCATAGGCGAGCAGGCTCCAGAGCGCCGCGCCCACGAGGCTGTGCGTGTAGGGCATGTAATAGAGATCGAGCGGGTTGGTGGCGGTAATGCCCGGCACGATGCGCAGCTTTTCGATGCCGAGTGGTACCAGAATCGCCCAGGCCACGTCGACCAGTTGCACGGCGATGAACAGCAGCCACAGCGGAATCTGTTTGTTGACGGCCTTGGCCGCGTAGCTGACACCGTAATGTCCGATGAACATGGATCGAATGCTCCCTGAAGTTACCGAGTAGAACGGAAGATAGCGCACACGGTCGCATCCATTGGTTCCCTTCTCCCTCCGGGAGAAGGGCAGGATGAGGGGAGTCTTGCGGCTATTTGCCCCTCACCCTAACCCTCTCCCGGAGGGAGAGGGGGAAAACAATGTGTGCCATTTTGCCGGTCGGATCGTTATGTGACCTGCGCTTTCGGCATCGGCGACGGCCGCTACGCGGACGAGACGCGGATCGACGGCTCGACGTGGCACCGCATCAAGGAAGGCCGCCCGATCCCCCTCCCCTATCTGCCCGATCGGCCGGAGCCGAGCGCGAATAAGGTGTCAGGAACTCATGTCACTTACGCGGCTCGGTTATTTCCCCGACCTGGATTTGCCGGAATTTTTATAGTTCTCGATGGCCTTCCTTTCGGCATCGGTGGTCTTTCCAGACTCCTTGTACTCCTTGATGGCCTGTTCTTGAGTGCGTGTCTGGGTTGCCGTGGAAGTAGAAGATTTGACCGTGGTATCAACGCCGCCACGCTTTTCCTTGCTGCCATCGAAAGTGGCGCCGGTATGCTGTTTGCCGTCCGTGGCGCGGTCCAGTTGACTCTTCGCCGACTCGGCCGCCATGCCAGCACTGCTGAAGAGGGCCAGGGCCACTACCTGGGGAAGTAAAAAATTAGAAATGATTTTCATAACCTCTCCGACGTTAACGCGTTCAAGGGGAATTCCCAGCACTGAAGGATCATAGCAGGTGGAACTCCGGGCAGAAACGAACGCGCCCATTTCTGCCAGGTGGAGATGGGGTGGCGGCTGCGCGCGATGCGCCCGGTGCTCGCTCTTGACCGGAGCGAGACCGCATCCAACGGGCGCGCGGCGGGGAGCAGACCATCGGACCGTCCGGGCTCGGCCGTATCGGCGGCAAGGTGGAATCGGGCGCGACACCCGCGGAAAAAAACAGCCAAGACCGACTGAAACCATTGGTTTTGCGTGCCCCCCGGCGGCAAATAATCCGGCGGTTTGACGCATGTCAAAGATTGCCGGTAAAGGTGTGCCAAGCTCTCCAGACGCTGCATGCCTTATTTCTTAAACCGCCGCAGGAGGAAATGACATGGAACGCAAACAGGTAACGTTGGCCGCCGGTATCGTGTTGCTGAGCGCGCTTCCACTGGCCGTGAGTTCCGCCCTGGCGGCGGAGAAACCCCCGGCGCACCCGGGCACGCCCGAGACCGAGTTGCGTTACAAGGGCGCGCCGGTACCGATCAAGCCCGAACAGGCGAAGGAGGCGGTGACGAAGGCGCCACCGCTGACCGCCGCGGAGTTCGCGCGCGCCAAGCAGATCTACTTCGAACGCTGCGCCGGCTGCCACGGCGTGCTGCGCAAGGGCGCGACCGGCAAGCCGCTCACGCCGGACATCACCCTCCCCAAGGGCACCGACTACCTCAAGGTGTTCGTCAACTACGGATCGCCCGCCGGCATGCCGAACTTCGGCACCGGTGGCGAGCTCTCGGCGGCGGATGTCGAGCTGATGGCCAAGTTCCTGCAGCATGAACCGCCGCTGCCGCCCGAATTCGGCATGAAGGAGATGAAGGCCGCCTGGAAGGTCCTCGTGGCGCCCGACAAGCGGCCGAAGAAACAGGAGAACAAGTACAATCTCGAAAACGTGTTCTCGGTCACGCTGCGCGACAGCGGCGAGGTGGCGTTGATCGACGGCGACACTAAGAAGATTATCAGCATCATCAAGACCGGTTACGCGGTGCACATCTCGCGCCTGTCGTCCTCCGGCCGCTATCTTTACGTGATCGGCCGCGACGCCCAGGTCAACCTGATCGATCTGTGGATGGGGAAACCGGACAACGTAGCGGTCATCAAGGTCGGTCTCGAGGCGCGTTCGGTGGATACCTCCAAGTACAAGGGCTACGAGGACAAGTACGCGATTGCGGGTGCCTACTGGCCGCCGCAGTACACGATCATGAATGGCGATACGCTCGAGCCCCTGAAGATCGTCGCCACCCGCGGCATGACCGTGGACGACCAGACGTATCACCCCGAGCCGCGCGTGGCCTCGATCGTGGCCTCGCACTTCAAGCCCGAGTTCGTGGTGAACGTGAAGGAGACCGGCCAGACCCTGATGGTGGATTATTCGGACATTAACAACCTCAAGGTCACGACCATCGGCACCGAGCGCTTCCTGCATGACGGCGGCTGGGACTCGACCAAACGCTACTTCCTGGTCGCGGCCAACCAGCGCAACACCATCGCGGTGGTGGACGCCAAGGAAGACAAGCTCGTCAAGCTGGTGAAGGAGGGCGTGGGCAAGATTCCGCACCCGGGCCGCGGCGCCAACTTCGTCGATCCCAAGCACGGCCCGGTGTGGGCCACGAGCCATCTGGGCGACGAGACCGTGGTGCTGATCGGCACCGACCCGGAGAAACACCCGACGAACGCCTGGACGGTGGTACGCACGCTCAAGGCGCAGGGCGGCGGTTCGCTGTTCATCAAGACCCACCCGAAATCGAAGAACCTGTGGGTGGACTCGCCGCTCAATCCGACCGCCGCGGTGAGCCAGTCGGTGGCGGTCTTCGACATCGGCGATCTCGACAAGCCCTACGAGCTGGTGAAGATCGCGGAGCTCGCCCAGCTCGGCGAGGGTCCGAAGCGCGTGGTGCAGCCGGAGTACAACAAGGCCGGCGACGAGGTGTGGTTCTCGGTGTGGAACGGCAAGGCCCAGGAGTCGGCGATCGTCGTCATCGACGACAAGACCCGCAAGCTCAAGCACGTCATCAAGGACAAGCGCCTGGTCACGCCGACCGGCAAGTTCAACGTGTACAACACGCAGCATGACGTCTACTAGACGGGGGCAGCAAGGGGCGGGGACCGTCCCGCCCTGTTTTTCGCGGGAGAGCGGGTTCGTATGCGCAGGCCCAGGCACAAGACCGGCACAGTCCTCGCGGTATCCGGCGCGCTGTGGTCGGTCGCGGTTTTCGCCGACAACATCCCGGCATCGAGGCAAACCGAGCTGATGCATCTGCTCACGCAGGATTGCGGATCCTGCCATGGACTGACGCGCAAGGGAGGGCTCGGGCCCGCCCTGACGCAAGAGGCGCTGGCCGACAAGCCCGCCGCGATGTTGCGCGATGCGATCCTGAACGGGCGGCCGGGCACGCCGATGCCGCCGTGGAAGGGCTTCATGAGCGCGCAGGAAGCGGACTGGCTGGTAGAGGTTCTGCGCGGGTGTGCCGGGGACGACCGGGGCAAGGCCGATGCGCGCTGAACGTCTCTCTTCCGTCCTTAAGACTTTTCCGGGCCTCGCCGGTATCGCGCTGGCGTCGGCGTGCGCCGCGCCGCGGGGCACGGGCGATCTCGGCATCGTCGTCGAGCGCGCCCGCGGCAGCGTGCAGGTGGTCGAGACCACCGGGCGCACGTCGCTCGCCACGGTGGACGGTTTCGGCGACCTGTCGCATGCCTCCGCGGTGTATTCGCGCGATGCGCGTTACGCCTACGTATTCGGGCGCGACGGCGGCCTCACCAAGGTGGACCTGCTGCGCGGCCGCATCGAAAAACGCATCGTGCAGGCCGGCAACGCCATCGGCGGCGCCATCTCGCAGGACGGCCGGCTGGTCGCCGTCTCCAATTATGAACCGGGCGGCGTCAAGGTGTTCGCGGCCGACACGCTCGAGTTGCTGGCCGACATCCCGGCGGGTTCGGGGGACAGCCCTATTCGTTCCAAGGTGGTCGGGCTGGTGGATGCGCCAAACGACCGCTTTGTCTTTTCCCTGTACGACGCCGGCGAGATCTGGGTGGCGGACATGCGCGATCCGCGCAAACCGCAGGTCCGGAAATTTTCCAACGTCGGCAAACAGCCCTACGACGGCACGGTGACGCCCGACGGGCGCTATTACATCGCCGGGCTTTTCGGCGAGGACGGACTGGCGCTCCTCGATCTGTGGCAACCGGAGAAAGGCGTGCGCCGCGTGCTGGCAGGCTACGGGCGCGGGGAACAGCCGCTGCCGGTATTCAAGATGCCGCACATGGACAACTGGGCGCAGGCGAACGGGATCGCCTACGTGCCGGCCGTGGGACGTCACGAGGTGTTGGTGATCGATCGGACGAACTGGACCGAGGCGGGCCGCATCGCCGTGGCGGGCCAGCCGGTATTCGTGGTGGCGCGACCGGACGGACGCCAGCTATGGGTCAACTTTGCGCCCCCGGACAACGATACGGTGCAGGTGATCGACACGCTGTCGCACCGGATCGTCAAGACGTTGAAACCCGGGAGGGCCGTATTGCACATGGAGTTCACGCCGCGCGGCGAACAGCTATGGATGTCCGTGCGCGACGACAACCGGGTCGACGTGTACGACACCAACACGCTCGAGCGCGTGGCGTCGCTGCCCGCGGACAAACCCAGCGGGATATTCTTTTCTGCGCGCGCGCAGCGGATCGGGCTATGAAAAATGCGGAGTGCGGAATGCGGAGTGCGGAATTCAGTGAAATCGACCGGCGGCTGCTGAACGATTTCCAGCAGGAGTTCCCGCTGTCGCCGACCCCGTATGCGGATATCGCGCGCGCGCTCGGCGTGAGCGAGGACGAGGTCATTGCCGCGCTCGCGCGCCTGCAGGCGCGCGGCGCGGTGAGCCGCGTCGGCGCGGTGGTGCGCCCCAATACGGTCGGGGCGAGCACGCTCGCGGCCATGAGCGTGCCGCCGGCGGAGATCGAGCGCGTGGCGGCGCTCGTCAGCGGCTTTCCGGAGGTCAACCACAACTACGAGCGTGAGCATGCGTTGAACCTGTGGTTCGTGGCCAGCGCACCGGAGGCGGACCGGCTCAGGGCCGTGCTCGATGACATTGCGGCGCGCACGGGATACGAAGTGCTGGCGTTCCCGCTGGTGGAGGATTATCACATTGACCTGGGGTTTGATCTAAGAATATGACAAGACGAACGAGTGAAGATTCTTACGTCAGTACGAACAAGCGTAGCGAAGTAGGGATTCGTGCCAGGGCTACCTTGTCGGAACTGAGCGTCATGGAACATTCCCTGCCGACGCCGCACCGCCCGCGGGTGGATGATGCCGATCGACGCCTGCTGGCGGCGATTCAGCACGGCCTGCCGCTGGTATCGCGGCCCTACGCCGAGATCGCCTCACGACTGGGACTGTCCGAAGCCGAAGTCATCACGCGGCTGACGTGCCTTCGGGACACCGGCGTTATCCGGCGGTTCGGCGTGGTGGTGCGCCATCGTGAGCTCGGCTACGCGGCCAACGCCATGGTCGTGTGGGATGTGCCGGACGATCGGGTGACCGAGCTCGGGTGTTGTCTCGCGGGCTTCGATTTCATCACGTTGTGTTATCGGCGACCGCGCCGCCCGCCGCACTGGCGCTACAACCTCTACTGCATGATTCACGGCAAGAGTCGCGACGAGGTGTTCGCGCATCTCGAGTGGATGGTCAATCACTGCCGCCTGCAAGCCCTGCCGCACGAAGTGCTGTTCAGCCGCCGGCGCTTCAAGCAGTGCGGGGCGGTGTACGAACGGCAGCCGATAGCCGTTAGCTAAAGGCTAGGGGCTAAAGGCTAGGGGCTAATTTATGGACGCGACCGACCGGAAAATCGTAAATGCGCTTCAAGGGGGCTTCCCGGTCTCAGAGCGCCCATACGCCGAGGCCGCGACGAAACTCGGCATCGGCGAAGACGACCTGATCCGGCGCCTGGATACATTGCTGTCCGATGGCACGCTGACCCGCTTCGGGCCGATGTACCACGCCGAACGTCTGGGCGGGGCGCTGACGCTCGCGGCGATGCGGATTCCGCCGCAGGATTTCGAGCGTGTGGCCGAAACGGTGAACCGCTTTCCCGAGGTGGCGCATAATTATGCGCGCACGCACGATTTCAATATGTGGTTCGTGTTGGCGACGGAAACGCCCGAGCGCATTACCGAAGTGATCGGCGAGATCGAGCGTGCCACCGGTTACCGCGTGTACAACATGCCGAAGCTCGAAGAGTTCTATGTCGGCCTGAGGTTCGAGGCATGAGGCCGGCGAGCGCACAGGCCGCGGTGCCAAGGTCACCGCCGGCGGCGGGCATTGACGCGATCGATCGGCGCATCGTCGCCGCTACCCAGGCCGGACTGCCGCGTGTGCCCCGCCCGTATCACGCGGTGGCCGATGAGATCGGGATAACCGCCGCGGAGGTCATGCGGCGGTCCCGGCACATGCTCGATGCCGGCATCATCCGCCGCATCGGCGCGGTGCCCAACCACTATGCGCTCGGTTACCGGGCCAATGGCATGACGGTGTGGGATGTGCCGGATGACCGGGTGCGGGAGCTCGGGCGGATAATCGGCGCGCTCGATTTCGTGAGCCACGCCTACCACCGCCCGCGCCACCCGCCGGACTGGCCGTACAACCTGTTCGCGATGGTGCACGGCCGCGACCGTGCCGAGGTCGAGGAGAAGGTACGGCGGATTGCCGCGTTCCTCGGCGACAACGACCGCGGCCACGACGTGCTGTACAGCACGCGCATCCTGAAGAAGACAGGCCTGAGAATCGGCCAGTAATATCACTTGACGCAAAGACGCGAAGACGCAAAGGTTCAAATATGAAATTCTGCTTTAGTGCGTTTTTCGGTTTCTTTGCGACTTTGCGGCTCTGCGTGAAAAATTCATAGAGTAAATTCAACGATGTTCCGGATAAGCCAATACATGCAGGAGCTGAGAAGCCCGACTCCGACCGGGCCGAAGCGCGCGCCGCCCGGGCCGGTGGTGATCTGGAACCTCATCCGCCGCTGCAATCTCGCCTGCAAGCACTGCTATTCGATCTCCGCCGATCGCGACTTCCCGGGCGAGCTCTCGACCGAGGAGGTCTTCCGGGTGATGGACGACCTCAAGGGCTTCAAGGTGCCGGTGCTGATCCTCTCCGGCGGCGAGCCGCTGTTGCGCCCGGATATCTTCGATATCTCGCGCCGCGCCAGGGCCATGGGATTCTATGTCGGACTCTCCACCAACGGCACACTGATCGATGAATCCAACATCGCGCAGATCGCCGCGACCGGCTACGACTACGTCGGCATCAGCATCGACGGCGCCCGCGAGACCCACGACCGCTTCCGGCGCATGGCCGGCGCCTTCGATGCCTCGATGCGCGGCATCCGCCTCTGCCACCGGCACGGCATCAAGGTCGGCATGCGCTTCACCATGACCCAGGACAATGCCCGCGAGCTGCCGCAGCTCCTGACGCTCATGGACGACGAGGGCGTGGACAAGTTCTACCTCTCGCACCTCAACTACGCCGGCCGCGGCAACATCAACCGCAAGCACGACGTGGCGCTCGAGACCACACGCTGGGCGATGGACCTGCTGTTCGATACTTGCTGGGACCATGTGCAGCGCGGGCTCGAGAAGGAATTCGTCACCGGCAACAACGATGCCGACGGCGTCTACCTGCTGCACTGGATCCGCCGCCACCTGCCGGGCCGCGAGGCGCACATGCGCGTGAAGCTCGCGCAGTGGGGCGGGAACAGCTCGGGCGTCCATATCGCCAACATCGACAACCTCGGCAACGTGCACCCCGACACCTTCTGGTGGCATTACCGCCTCGGCAATGTGCGCGAGCGGCCGTTCTCGCAGATCTGGCAGGACACCTCCGATCCGGTCATGGCCGGTCTCAAGGCGCGGCCGCGCCGGGTCAAGGGGCGTTGCGGCGCGTGCAGCTACTTCGATGTCTGCGGCGGCAACACGCGCGTGCGCGCGATGCAGCTCACCGGCGATCCGTGGGCGGAGGACCCGGCCTGCTACCTCACCGACGAGGAGATCGGGGTGGAAGGCACCGCTGACCGCATCGCCCTCACCCCCTACCACCGCGCGGCGCCTTTGCGGCCGGCGCAATCCGGGAAATAATGCCGTCCCCGCCACGCCGCCGGCCGGGGGTCAACGGGGCATGCGCCCGCATGGCGCGCCGGGTCGCCCGCGGTGCGCTCCTGTGTCTGACCCTGCCCACCGCCGCGGTTGCCGCCGCGCCGGATGCCGCGGTGCTCTATCGCGAGCATTGCGCCTCCTGCCACGGCGTCGCGCGCCTCGGCGGCGTCGGCCCGGCGCTGTTGCCGGAGAATCTCGGCCGGCTCAAGCAATCCGAGGCGGAACAGGTCATCTTGCACGGCCGCGCGGCCACGCAGATGCCGGGGTTTGCCGCCATGCTCACGGCCGGGCAGGCGCAGGCGCTCGCGGCGCTGATCTACGCGCCGCCGGCCGCGGCGCCGGTGTGGGGCGAGGCCGAGATCCGTGCTTCCCATGTCCGGCACACGAAGCCGGGCGAGCGGCTTTCCGACCGACCCACATATGAGGTCAAGGACCCACTCAACCTCTTCATCGTCGTCGAGACCGGCGACCACCACGCCACACTGCTCGACGGCGACCGGCTCGCGCCGATCCACCGCTTTCCCACCCGTTTCGCGCTGCACGGCGGCCCCAAGTTCTCGCCGGAGGGGCGCTACGTGTATTTTGCCTCGCGCGACGGCTGGATCTCGAAGTTCGACATCTACAACCTCAGATACATCGCCGAGGTGCGCGCCGGCATCAACACCCGCAACCTCGCAGTGTCGGGCGACGGCAGGCACGTCCTGGTCGGCAACTACCTGCCGCACACGCTGGTGGTGCTCGATGCGCGCGATCTCTCGCTCCGCAAGATAATCGAGGTCCGGGACGATGCCGGCAAGAGCTCGCGCGTCTCCGCGGTGTACGACGCCGCCCCGCGCAAGAGCTTCATCGCCGCGCTCAAGGATATCCCCGAGGTCTGGGAGATCCCGTACACAGACGACCACGAGCCCATCTACCGGGGCACTGTGCACGACTACCGGACGGGCGAGGCCATCGCCGAGCAGGGGCCGTTCCCGGTGCGGCGCATCAAGCTCGACGACTACCTCGACGATTTCTTCTTCGACCCGCCGTACCGCAACCTGATCGGCGCGGCGCGCAACGGCCGCAACGGCCAGGTGGTGAGTCTCGTCGTCGGTCGCAAGATCGCCGAGGTCGAGCTGCCCGGTCTGCCGCATCTGGGCTCCGGCATCGTCTGGGACTACCGAGACACGACCGTGCTCGCCACCCCCAACCTCAAGGAGGGCGTGGTCAGCGTCATCGACCTGAACACCTGGAAGACCGTCAAGCGCATCGACACGCTCGGCCCCGGTTTCTTCATGCGCAGCCACGAGCAGACGCCCTACGCGTGGGTGGATGTGTTCTTCGGGCCAAACCGGGACGCCATGCACGTGATCGACAAGAAGACACTCGAGATCGTGAAGACCCTGCGCCCGGAGCCCGGCAAGACCGCCGCCCACGTCGAGTTCACGCGTGACGGAAAATACGCGTTGGTGTCGATCTGGGAGATGGACGGTGCGCTCGTCGTCTACGACGCGCAGCGCCTGACCGAGATCAAGCGCCTGCCGATGAAAAAACCCTCCGGCAAGTACAACATCCACAACAAGATCACGCGCTCGGCCGGCACCAGTCACTGACGAAACCGGCAACCGACTTAGATTGCAGGAGTAAAGGTCGATGAAGCTCGTATGCTGTGCCACCACAATCCTAGTATTCTGCGGCGGTGTTGCGAGCCTTGCCGCGGAGCGGGTGTGTCCAAAAACAATACACAACTCGTATGAGTGTGCTCAATTCCTAGAAAAGGAGCTGGGCAAAGAATACCCCACGCTGTTTTCGCGCGACGGGCTGAAGCTCATGGTTAAGTTGATTGATGGAGGAGAGAAGACCTATATCGATTCCGCTCACCAGAACGACGATGCAAAAGTAACATGGTACAGCTTCGTGCAGTATTACCCGGAAATCGGCTATGGACTCATCGAGGTCCAATTTTACGAGGGCGGCACTCGTTATCTACTAAATCTGAGAACGGGAAAGGATACCGATATCGTTGGCGATCCAATACTATCACCCGATAAAAAACGAATAGCCGTCTCGAATGTGGACATCGAGTCTCGATACACGCCTAATGTCCTGTCCGTGCATGAAGTCCGCCCCAACGGCTTGACGACTGAATTTCTGGAAAAGCCGGTCGACTGGGGTCCAGGAAATCTGCGGTGGGTAACAAACCAGGAACTTCTTTTTATCGAGTACCGCTTCGATCCTGAACCACCGTATAAAGAGCGCAAGACCCCGAAAACCCTTAAATATCGGGGGACAGATAACAAGGGAGTTGCTGGTTGGAGTATCGAATATGAGCTGTCGGGGAATCGGTAACAACTTAGGCCGGGGACCTGGGTTACCCATGCTCGGAAATCGGCGCTCCGCTCAAGCACAGCGTCAATGCGTCTTCCTCCGCACCTCGAGCACATTCGGGATCTGATCGACCAGCGCAAGCATCCGGCTCAGGGTCTCGAAGTTGGGGATTCCGAGCGTAAACGTCATGCGCACGACCTGGGCCTTGTCGGTTACGGTGCTCACGCCGAGGACGTTGATCTTCTCGTTCGCGAACAACCCGGTGATGTCGTGCAGCAGCCCCGGGCGGTCGTAGGCCGCGATCTCCACCTCGACCGGGTAGGTCTGGCCGGCGTCGGCGCCCCAGCTCACCTCGATCAGACGCTCTTCGCTTTCGTTGTGATGCCTTAGGGCGTTGGCGCAATCCCGGCGGTGGACGGTGACGCCCTGCCCGCGCGTGATGAACCCGACGATCGGATCGCCCGGCACCGGGTTGCAGCACTTCGCCATGCGCGTGAGCAGATTGCCTATGCCCTGGATGTTCACGCCGGCGGGCAATTTTTTTGCGGCCGGCGCGCGCGGAGCGATAAAGGGGCGCGCCTCGCGCGCGCCGGGCTCGACCATCTCCAGCACCGCGGCCATGATCTGCGCCGCACGGATATCGCCGCGTCCGATGGCGGCGAGGAAATCCTCCGCCTTGCCGTGGCCGAAGCGGGTGGCGAGCTTTTCGTAGTTCACATCCGAAAGCCCCAAACGGTGGAACTCGCGCTCGAGCGCATCGCGGCCGGCGGCCACGCTCACCTCGTAGTTCTGCTGCTTGAACCAGTGGGCAACCTTGGAGCGCGCCTTCGAGGTCGCGAGATACCCGAGGTGCGGCGAGAGCCAGTCGCGCGAGGGGCCACCCGCTTTGATCGTCAACACCTCGACGCGGTCGCCGGTCTTCAATGGATAGGTAAGCGGCACCATCAGACCGCTCACCTTCGCGCCGCGGCAGCGGTGACCGACGTCGGTGTGGATGTGGTAGGCGAAATCGAGCGGCGTCGAGCCCGCGGGCAGGTCCACGATGTTGCCCTTGGGCGTGAACACGTACACGCGCTCGCTGAAGACCTCGGACTTGAACTGGTCCACGAAGTCGCTCGCCTCGGCCACCTCGTCCTTCCATTCGAGCAGGGTTCGCAGCCACGCGATCTTCTCGTCGTAACTCTTGTCTCCGCGCGCGCCTTCCTTGTAGCGCCAGTGGGCGGCGACGCCGAGCTCGCTACTGCGGTGCATATCGTGGGTGCGGATCTGCACCTCCACGGTCTTGCCCTCGGGCCCGATCACCGCGGTGTGGATGGAGCGGTAGTTGTTCTCCTTGGGGGTGGCGATGTAATCGTCGAACTCGCCCGGCACGTGCTGCCAGAGCGAATGCACCACGCCGAGCGCGGCATAGCAGTCGCGGATGTCGTTCACGAGCACCCGCACCGCGCGCACGTCGAAGATGCGCTCGAAGTCCTCGCCCTTGCGGCTCATCTTGCGCCAGATGCTGTAGATGTGCTTGGCGCGGCCGGTCACTTCGGCCGCGATGCCGTTGTCCTTGAGCTCCCGCGCGAGCTGCTCGACAAAGCGCGCGATGTAGGCCTCGCGGTCCACGCGCCGCTCGGCGAGGAAGCTCGCGACGCGCTTGTACGTCACGGGCTCGAGATAGCGGAACGCGAGGTCCTCGAGCTCCCACTTGATCTGCCAGATACCCAGGCGGTTCGCGAGCGGCGCGAAGATATCCATGGTCTCGCGCGCGATGCGCTGCTGTTTGTCCTCGGGCAGCACCGCAAGCGTGCGCATGTTGTGGAGCCGATCCGCGAGCTTGATGAGCACGACGCGCACGTCCTCCGCCATCGCGAGCAGCATCTTGCGCAGGCTCTCGGCCTGGGCGTGCTCGCGGCGCGAGCGCCCGGGCTCGGCCTGAAACTCCTGGATCACCTTCATCTTGGTGACGCCGTCAACCAGCGCGGCGATGCGCGACCCGAACTCGCGCTCGAGCTCCTCGATCTCGACGCCGGTGTCCTCGACCACATCGTGCAGCAGCGCCGCGGCGAGGGTCTCGTGATCGAGCCCGAGGTCCGCGAGGACCTGCGCCACCGAAAGCGTATGCGCGATGAAGGGTTCGCCGGAAACCCGCGTCTGCCCGGTGTGGGCCTTGAGCGCGAATGTCGCGGCGCGGCGGATGACCTCGCCCTCCTCCCTCGGCCGCCCGGCGGTGACGGCCGCAAGCCAGGCCTCGAGGTCGGATTGCTCGACCCGGCCGCCGACGGGGAAGGTTTGCGTGACACTGACCATGATGCTTCTCGATGCTTAATCCTAAAAACGGCGGTTGCATCCGCAGATTACGCAGATTTCCGCAGATTTTTAAGAATGGTTATTGACTCTCCTTCTCTCACTATATGGGTGCGCCAGGCAGTCATTCAAACCAAATGATTCATCTGCGTCCCGCCACTAAATCGACGGTACCGCCGTGCCAATTTGCAGTCCCTTTGTGTCGATTTAGTGGCGGGACGAAAATCATATGAGTTTTCGATTATTGCGGCGGCATGGAGGCTTCGATCCGGAGCCGGCGCGGAGACAGTACCTCGGGCATGTTCAGATAGATTTGTGCCGTCGCAATAATCTGCGGACAACTGCTTTTTCCAGGTTAACACTCCTTGGATAGGGTCCGGCGGACGAAGTTTATTGCGGCGGCGCCTGAGTCTTCCGCCTTTCAGTATAGTCCGAGCGGCGCCGCGACTTGCCCGCGCTCCGGGCATTGCCTATGCTGCGCGGCAGGGAAGCATCGGTGTTCGGCGGCCTGCTCCGGCTATCCTTGGGATCAAGGTGAACACAATAGCGACAAGAACGAAATGGTTTTCCGCCCCGGCCCTAGTTCTGTGGCCGGCGCTCGTCGCCACCGTCCTCGCCGGCGAGCCCCAGACGCCGGCGGATCCCGAGCTCAAATCGCTGCTGCGGCGCGCGGTCTCGGAGGCCGACAGCTTCGCCGATCGCTTCGATGCCGAGGTCTGGCTCACCGACATGTCGCGCCGGCTCGAACGGCGCGTGCCGGACAAACACCGGCGCATCGAGCTGCTCAAGCACGTGCACTACGAGGCGAGCCGCGCGGAGCTTATGCCGGAACTGGTGCTGGCGGTGATCGAGGTGGAAAGCAATTTCAGCCAGTACGCGATTTCCTCCGCCGGCGCGCGGGGCTTGATGCAGGTGATGCCCTTCTGGATGAAGGAGATCGGCCGGCCCGGAGATAGTCTCTTTCGCCTGCAGACGAACCTGCGCTACGGCTGCACCATCCTCAAGTACTACCTCGACAAGGAGCAGGGCAACCTCCGGGCCGCGCTTCAGCGCTACAACGGCGACCGCACGGGACGCGCCTACCATGCCAAGGTGGATCGGGCGATGCGCACGCGCTGGTACCGGCAATAGTTATCCTCGTGATTCGTGAACGGTGAGCGGTGAGCGGTGATCCGTGAGCCGTGAATCTCAGTCCTCAGTCCTCCAGACTCAAGACTGACGACTTACTTCCCAAACAGCTTCTCCAGCCGCTCGTCCCAGATCACCGGCTGCGGTCTGCCGTGGGTGATTTTCTTGGCGTCCGGGTGCTCGGGATTGATGAGGGCGTTGCGGTCTTCGCGCGCGACCGCCGAAGGCACGATCAGCACCGCGCTGCGGCCGCTTTTGAACCAGGCGTCGCCGCAGGCACGCGAGCGGATGAGGTCCGGGCGGTCCCATCCCGGTACGTCGGCCGCGGCGATCTCCTCGACGGCTACGCCCTTGGGGACGGCAATTTCGATCCAGGCTTGATTTTTCGGCACGCGACCGATGTTGGCGTGCACCAGGGTTTCGAGCATCGCGCCGGCCAGGGAGAGCGAACAGTGGATCACGCGGATACCGGGCGAGGTCCAGCGCCCGCCGTACAGGAACGCGCCCTTGCCGTCGAAGATCGGGTGTCTGCGGTCGGCGATGCGGTAGGCGGTCAGCGGCTCCTTAAGCCGCAAGACCATGGAACAGTTTCCAGAGCAGATCCTCGACCCGGCGTGCGCCGAGCTCGGTCAACGCGACATCGACCGGGCGGCGGTTTCCGAGCTCGGGATGCGAAGCCGTGAGGAAGGCATGCGCGTCCTCCCGGTCGTCCCAGACATACTCGGCGGTCGCGACCACGCGCGCCAAGCGCTCGGTGCGCGCGCTCTCCTCGGGCTTGAGCAGGTCCTTGCGGCGCTTGTAGGTGGCCTCGGGGACGATGCGGTAGAGGATGCCGTTGCGGTCCCTGGGGTCCGCGATCACGCGCGTCACGACCGCGCGCAGCGCGGCCTTGGGCAGACCGTGGGCCACGGCGGCGCTGAGATCGCTCAAGGAATGCACGCGCCGACCTAAACCCATCACTTCCGCGATTTTCTTGGCAGCGATCATGCAGGCCTCATTCGGTACAGTATCAATCAATACCACATTATAGTATCACATGACCGATCCCGCCAGCGCCCCGCCTCAGCGCGTCACGGAGAAATCCTGGTAGTCCCGCGGCGCCGTGTCCTCACCCAGCACCTGCTCCACCCGCGCATGCGGCGGCCCGCGCCAGAGCCAGGCCTCGAGCTCCTTGAGCTTTGCCTCCTCGCCGCAGGCAACAAGCTCCACCCGCCCGTCGGGGAGATTGCGCACCCAGCCGCCGAGCCCGAGGCGGCGCGCGGTGTTCTGTGTGGCGGCGCGGTAAAACACACCCTGCACCTGCCCCGAGACCACGAATCGCCGGCACGCACGCATGAGCTAAACCTTAAGAACAAACGCTTCCGCTGTAAAGCCAGCCCGCGCGTGCATGCATAAACGGCAAGGGCCGGCACAATGATGCCGGCCCTTGCGAACAGCGTTATCGACCGGGATCAGGCGCCTGCACTAACAGTTTGTTGAAAAAGTCCTTACGGGTTGTTTTACGGAAAGCGCCCGGTCCGCCGGCGGCGGCAGACGCGGCACGCGATAAATCAACCGGGTTTGCGGTTCCGGGCGCGCTCGGCGTTCAGTCTGTTGATGATACCCTCGATCTCCTCCTGGCTCGCGGCGCCCACGCGCTTGGCCTGGTAGCGGCCCTCGGGCGAGAAAATATAGTAGGTCGGCGTGCCGATAAAGGGTCCGCCGCCGAAGCGGCCCGCGTCCTCGCGGGTGCCGATGAGGTTGGGAAAGTTGAGCGCGTGATCGTCGATGAACCCTTGGGCCTTTCCGCGGTTCGCGTAGCCGTCGACGGAGACGCCGAGCACCACGGCGTCCTTGTTCTTGTGCTCGTCGTGGAAGAAGGTCATGTGGTGGATTTCGCGCTTGCAGATCGGGCAGTCGGCCGACCAAACCGCAACCACGGTCCATTGGCCCCGGCCGATGTACTCGCCGACATCGCGCGGCTGTCCGTCGAAATCTCTAAGGACAATCTGCGGGCTGGCCGCAGCCGCCAGCAGCGGCACGAGCCACAACAGCAAGAACATCCAGGGGATCCGCTTACTCATGCGCCTCGAAGACCCGTACAAAATTTAGACATCTGCAAGGAGACGATCCTATAATTCCCGATATTCCACTTGGAGCCCGCCATGGGTAAAAAATTCCGCACCGAAAAAGACAGCCTCGGCGAGTATCCCGTCCCCGAAGCAGCCTGGTACGGCATCCAGACCGCGCGCGCGGTGGACAACTTCCCGATCTCGGGCCGAGGCCCGGACACCGATTTTATTATCGCACACGCCCGGATCAAGCGCGCGGCGGCGGTGGCGAACCGCGCCGCCGGCTGGCTCGAAGGAAAACTGGTCGATGCGATCACCGCGGCCGCGGACCACATCGTCGCGGGACAATATCACGAGCAGTTCGTGGTGGACCGCTTCCAGGCCGGCGCCGGCACCTCCCACAACATGAACACGAACGAAGTGATCGCCAACCTCGCCAACGTCGCGCTCGGCGGGGCCAAAGGCGCGTACCGGCCCGTGCACCCGAACGACCACGTGAACATGGGCCAGAGCACGAACGACACCATCCCCACAGCCATACGCCTTGCGGCGCTGGCGAAACTGCCGCGTCTCACCGCGGCGATCGAGGCCATGGCCGCGGAATACGAGGCCATCGCGCGCCGCGAGGCGAACACGGTCAAGAGCGGGCGCACGCACCTGCAAGACGCCGTGCCGACCACGATCGGGCGCGAGTTCGGCGCCTACGCCTGGACGCTTCGCCGCTGCGCCGCGGACCTCGCGGGCGCGCGCCCGAAACTGTGCGACATCGGCCTCGGGGGCTCCGCCGCCGGCACCGGCCTCAATACCGCGCCGGGCTATGTCGAAAACGTGGCCGCGGAGCTGGCGCGGCTGACCGGCGAGCCGATCCGTCCGGCCTCCGACCTCGCCGCCCAAATGCAGTCGATGCACGATCTCGTGGCGCTGTCGAGCGCGATCCGCGCGCTTGCCCTGGAGCTGACGCGCATCGGCAACGACATGCGCCTGCTCGCCTCCGGGCCGCGCACGGGATTCGGCGAGATCGAGCTGCCCGCGGTGCAACCCGGCTCCTCGATCATGCCGGGCAAGGTGAATCCGGTGATGTTCGAGATGCTCAACCAAGTGTGCTATCAGGTGCTCGGTCAGGACGCGGCGGTCGCGCTCCTGGCGCAGGCCGGGCAGCTTGAGTTGAACGTCATGATGCCGGCGCTCGGGTCGGCGCTTTTCGACGCGATGGATTGGCTCACGAACGCGATCAACGCCGCCACGCAGAAGAACCTCAAGGGGCTCAAAGTGAACCGCAGCCGCTGCCGCGAGCTGGCGCACACGAGCGTGGGACTGGCGACGCTGCTCAATACCTCGATCGGCTACGCCGCCGCGGCGGAGGTGGCCAAGGAATCGGAGCGCACCGGCCGGCCCGTGCGCGAGATCGTCGCCGAGAAAGGCTTGCTCCCGGCCGCGGAGTTCGACCGGCTCGTCGAGCAGGCGGCGATTGAAGGCAATATCGGGAAAGGCCGTGACTCGTGATTCGTGAACGGTAAGCGGTGATCCGTGAGCCGTGAATCTTAGTCCTCAGTCCTCCAGACTGAAGACTGAAGACCCGGCAATCTCAGTGACGCGGCGCGACGAATAGCGCGCGAATGATACCGTTCGTCAGGAAAGTCCCCGGTACGGTTTGCGCAAAATTGTGCGCGCCGATCCCGTGAAACAATTTTTGTCCGGGGATACGGGAAAAGCAAAAATGGCGTTGACACTTTCTGTACCGGCACTCTCCGCGCGGGCACCGGCGGATGTCGAGCTGCGCCCGGCGACGGTGGAGCGGTGGCTCGCCGAGCTGCCGCTGCTGAACGTCGCCGAGACGAGCCGCAAACTGCTCGGCACGCTCACGGCCTACAACCGCATGGCCATGGAAGATCGGCTGCGGCTTGCGCTGATCGAGCTCTACCGCGGACCGCTCCGACAGATCTCGCTGGAGCTCAAGAAGCAGTACCTCGGCCTGCCGCTGCCGCTCTCGGAGAAACACAAGGCGACCGCCGAACAGAATTTCAGGCTGCATGCGGAGATGGCCTACGGCTACAAGCGCATCGCGTCAAACGTCGAGGCCGGAACCGGGCTACGCCCGAACGAGGCGTCGCTTGCGATCCATCGGGCCATCCGCTACCTGACCGAGACGCTCGCCGTCTGCTACGAAACCTATTCGCCGCTCCCGCCCGGCGCCTGGCAGGAGATTCACGCGCTATTCCGCCACGCGGAATCCCTGGGCTCGGAAGAGAAGCCGCTCAGCGACTCCCTGAACACGACCACGCCATCGACGAGCATCGGCCATGCCTACAAGCAGGCGCTGCTGCTCGACCTGAGCGATCCCTACCATCTGCCGGCGCGGCTCATCGAGCGCATCTACCGCTATCTCGACCGCTGGGCGGGCAAGGCCGTCATTGCGCCGTTCGCCGCGGCATCCGAATCGGCCTGCCTGTTCGTCATCGACCAGGATTCCGACCGCTCCGGCATGGCGTACACATCGGATATCGCGATCGAGCGACCCGAACAGCACCGGTTGCTCAACACCGTGGAACTCGCGCGCATCGTGCACGCGCACTGGACCGCCGCGCAGGAAGGGCGCGCGATAGACCCGGAGGGGCTCGAGGAACATTTCTTCGCAAACGACGCCCAGGAACTGCTCCAGCGTCTGATCCATGCCTGGGGGCTCATCCCCAAACGGACGTTTCGCCGCGACACGCAATCCGACGGCAAGATGGACGTCATCGTCGGACTCGATGCGATCCACCGCCGGCTGCACGGCAGGGAGAAGGTGATCGAAGAGCCCCGCGTGCCCGAGGAGCCCGCCCCGTACGCCGAACCGCAGGACCTCGAGCCCGCGACCTGGGAGGTGCAGGATGAGAGCGCCGGCGGGTTTGCGCTCGCGCAGCGCGGCGAGATCCGCACGCGCGTAGGCGTGGGGAGCCTCGTCGGAAACCGCAGGAGCGGTGCGAGCGGGGCCTGGGCGGTGGGCGCGATCCGCTGGGTGAAAAGCGCCGGCCCGTCCGAGGTCCAGATCGGCCTCGAGCGTCTGGCGCCGAACGCCGAGCCGGCGGCGATCGCGTTTTTGATAGGGGGAGACTGGGATGAGACGTTTCAGGCGGCCTTACGGCTCCCCGAGATTCCGGCCCTCAAGCAGAAGCCCTCGCTCATCACCCACCGCGGCGTGTACAAACCCGGGCGCGAGCTCTACCTGAAAACCGCCGCCGGCCTGTACAAGATCAAGATCACCCGCGCGCTCGAGATCACCGCCTCATTCGAGCGGCTGGACTACAAGCTCGTAAAGCCCTGACGACGCGCGCGGCGCG
>MFSU01000023.1:0-4121 GCA_001785115.1 Candidatus Muproteobacteria bacterium RBG_16_65_34 | reverse complement strand
GGAACCTGCCGCTCGCCTTTCCACTCCGGCAGCGCCGCCGTCACCACCGCCCCAAGCAGGATCACGGTCCACGAGAGGTGGATCCAGATCAGGAACACGGGCAGCGCCGCCACCGCGCCGTAGACAATCTGGTACGCGGCGAATTTCGTCACGAACAGGGCGAACCCGCGTTTCGCGAACTCGAACAGGACCGCGGCGAACACGCTTCCGATGAGGGCGTCGCGCACCCGCACGCGGCGGTTGGGCGTAACCGTATAGAGCAGCAGAAACGCCAGGATCTCCAGCACCACCGGCAGCAGATCGAGCGCCAACACGCGGAAGAACCCGAACGGCGACTGCAGGCCGAAGAGCGGCAGCGAGATGACATACGAGGTGAGCGAGAGGCTCAGGCCGATCAGGATCGGGGTGAGCGTCAGGATCGTCCAGTAGGCGAGGAAGCGGTGCACGAGCTTGCGCCGGTGCTCGGCGTGCCAGATGTCGTTGAAGGTGCGTTCGATCGTGCCCATGAGCATGAGCGCCGTGGCCACGAGGAACAGCAGGCCCCAGACCGTGAGCTTCTCGGCATTGGCGGCGAAGCGCTGAACATACTCGCTCACGACATCGCCCGCGGCTGGCATGAAGTTGCCGTAGATGAATTGTTGCAGCGCATCCATCCAGCCCGCGAACACCGGAAACAGCGCGAGCACCGCGAGGCTCACCGCGGTGAGCGGCACGAGCGCGAGCACCGTGGTGAAGGAAAGCGCGCCGGCGACGCGCAGACAGCGGTCCGCGGCGAAGCGCCGCGCCACAAGCAGCGCGAACCACCGCAGCCGCCGCAGAAACAACGCGAAAGGTCGCCGGGTCTGGCTTGAGGGCATGCGTGATAAAGAAAAGGGCCCGTCGTGCGGGCCCTTTTTGGTCTGCTACGCCTCGCCGATCAGCGCGCGAGGTAGGCGGTGTCGGACTCCTCCACGACGCCGAGCTTCCAGGCGCCGCGGGTCTTGGCGTGACGCACCGCGGCGTCGACCTCGGAGGACGAGGCGTTGCGGTTGATCGCGAACACCTGGCCCGGCTCGATCAGGTCCGCGTCCTTGATCTTGTCGCGGTTGGCCTTGTAAATGAGCGGCCACTGATAGGGGTTGCCGTAGATCGTGGACTTGGAGGAGATACCCCAGAGGTGATCGCCGCGCACTACATTATAAGAAGTCGGCAGCGCGGACTTCTCTTCCGCCTTGGGTGCAGGCGCGGGCGCGGGCTTGGCCTCGGTTACCGCTTTGGTCTCCGGGGCGGGCTCCTTGGCCGGCTCGGTGCTGGCGCAGCCCGCAGCCAGGAGCACAGCGGAAATCAGCGCCAGGGAAACACGAAAATCGTTCTTCATTGCTTACGTTCTCCTCTTGTTAGGCTTATCCTTAGCGGATCCACATTCTCTCCGAGAAAGCTAACACCCGCCAAGACGAACTGTCAAGGAAACGCGGCGAAAATCCGGCCGAATCCGGGCCAGAAACAGCCGCCTATCGTCCATTCCGCCCCGGAGGTCCCGATGCCGGTTGCGATCTACTACAACCCGAAATGCGCCAAGTGCCGGGAGGCACTCGGGCTCCTTACCGACCGCGGCATAAAACCCCGCGTGATCGAATACCTTAAAAACCCGCCGTCTGAGACGGAACTCAAGGAGCTGCTTAAGCTTCTTGGACTTAAACCGCGGGGGTTGCTGCGGACGAAAGAGCCGGAATACGCGCAGGCCGGGCTCGACAATCCCGCGCTCTCCGACGATGCCATCATCCGGGCGATGCTGAAATACCCGAAGCTCATCGAGCGGCCCATCGTGATCGCGGGCAACAAGGCCGCGCTCGGGCGCCCGCCGCGGAACATCCTCAATATCCTCTGATGCCTGACATTCTGGTGCTCTACTACAGCCGCCACGGCGCGGTCGCCGACATGGCGAACCATGTGGCGCGCGGCGTGGCGAAGGTGCCGGGGGTCACGGCGCGCGTGCGCACGGTGCCCGAGGTCTCGCCCGAGACGACGGCCGTCGCCGACGCCGTTCCGGCCCGCGGCGCGCCGTATGTGACGCTCGACGATCTGCGCGAGTGCATCGGGCTCGCCTTGGGGAGCCCCACCCGCTTCGGCAACATGGCCGCGCCGATGAAATATTTTCTCGACACCACAAGCCCGCTGTGGCTCTCGGCGGACCTCGCGGGCAAACCCGCGGCCGTGTTTACCTCCTCCTCAAGCCAGCACGGCGGCCAGGAGACCACACTCGTTTCCATGATGCTGCCGCTGCTGCACCACGGCATGCTGATCGTGGGCCTGCCCTACACCGAGGAGGCGCTCATGCGTACCCAAAGCGGCGGCACGCCCTACGGCGCCTCCCACGTCGCCGGCCCCGACAGCGATCTGCCGTTGACCAGCGACGAGAAAAAACTCTGCCAGGCCTTGGGCGAGCGGCTGGCGCGGGTGGCGTTGGCCTTGGCTCGTGATTCGTGAACCGTGACTCGTGATTCGCGGATGGCGAGCATAAAAACTGCTTTTACTTGGCTCGCTTCTCGATGTATTTCAGATCGAAGTCGATCACCCGGGCCGCGAGCTTCGAGATCGGGTGCGGCCAGGGCTTGGTGTTCACCTGGTCTTCGGGGATTGTGTCGTCGTCTTTTTCCTTGGCGCGGTGGTCTGCTTCCTCGGGTTCGCCGAAGCCTTTGAGCAGATGGCGCAGGTCTTTGAGCTGCTCTTTGAGACCCGCGGTGTTGCCGCGCTTGGCCGCATCTATAGCGGCTTGGAGGCCGCGGTCGAGTTGGGCGGCGAATGAAGGGTCGATGAGCTTCATGCTGACGATGTCTTCCTTGATGTGCTTTTGGAGACTGGTAAGCACCGCCGCAGCGTCAAAGGGCTGGGGGTTGGGGATTTTGGGGGTGGCGGCAGGACGGGGTACAAAATCGTTCGTTTTTAGCTTATTAACTTCTGTACCCACGGGAGTATCTATCTCTGGGATATGCCCCAACCAAGATGTTCTGCGCGCGGCTCCCTTAATCTCCATGACTGCAACACCAGGCAAATCATCGCTCTCCAGCACGAAGCCACTAACGCTTTTCCCAGGAGCAAGGCCACCCAATGATTGCTTCTGTCCAGAAAAGTCATAGACCCAGGATAAGAACAAAGCGGAATTTTGACTGTTGGGAAATACGCGCCCCACCCAGTTCTCGGGACTAACGGGATAACCGGTTTTGATGCTTGTTATCTCAGTGCGCAACGCGCTAACATTTTGTTGACTTGTTGTGCCGCTTTTCAGTTTGTACCGATAAGAAACCGATGTCCCACTTTTCGTCTGTTCGAGTATCGATTTGAAACCGGGTTCGATTTTTGTTGCAGGTACGTAAATGACCTCCACAAAAGATCCATCGTCGGTTTTGTATGTAACCGCGTAGTCGCCCGTCTGCGGGTTGTATACAACTCCCTGCTGCCAGTCTTTCGTCACTTCCTCAATGTATCTACCTGTTACAGGATCTTCGACAACGCCAATTCCGGGCTCGGCCTGGACTTTCCACGCAGGAAGGAGTGCCAGAACAAGAATGAATGCAAACAGATTGCAAGATTTTTTTACCATGGACATTGCAAACCCTCCTGCCCTAACAACCGAACATGATAATGAGTTTTAAGAGTTTTAGGGGACAGACCACGGTTATCCACTCTCCACCCCCGCTCTCGCGGGTCGTCCGCTTCTTCCCGGCGTGGCGCGCCGATTGAGCGCTTGTTCGATCTCGGCTTTGAACCGATCATTACCGAGCGCGTAGTTGCCATTGGTGGCACGGCGGATTTCGCCGAGGCGTTGCGGGTCCAGATGGACCTTAAACAGTTCCCGATAGGCGGCCTGACATTGCGCGTCGTTGCCGCCAAGACGCCTGTACTCCTCGTGCGGGGTGATCAGCGGATCGGCGCTGCCCTCGGCGTTGGCCCGATAACTCGACCAGCGATACTCACGCGGGTGGCGCACCATCTCGGCGCGCATGGGATTGAGCTCGATGTAACAGTAGCAGGCGAGCACGTACTCTTCGCTTTGGGTGAGGCAGGAGCGAAAGCGTCCTTCCCAGAGGGTGCCGCTGCGACGGTAGCTGCGATTGACATACTGCACGTAGCGCTGCCCGAGA
>MFSU01000022.1 GCA_001785115.1 Candidatus Muproteobacteria bacterium RBG_16_65_34 | reverse complement strand
GCGGTCCGCAACCACGAGCAGCGCGAGAAGTGAGAAGTGATGGAGCAGGGATAGGTTAATGCAAGACCTGACCCCGTCGGTGGTTGCGGCCTAAGAACTTGTCGTTCTCAAAGTGATAACGGGAGACGCCTCATGAAATACAAATGTCCGCTTTGTGGTAGCGCTCTCACGGAGGGTCACTTCCATAGGATCATCAGACAGCAGGAGAAGAAGGGAAAGGTCCAAAAAGGGGAGCTGTGCAAAAGCTGAAGAAACAAGCAGAGACGGCCAAGGCCGTCGCCGTGGCTGCAAAGCGGAAAGAGCAGGAAACCCGCGCCAAGACGAAACAGAAAATTGATGCTGCCAAAAAAGAAGCCGCCCTCGCCGAGCACAGGAAGACCGCGATCCGGGACAAGCGCATGATGGCTCGGATCAAGAAACTAGAAGAAGAGAAGAAGATGCTTCAGAAGCACACCTCCCCTCAGGAGATCGGCCTTGCCGATGAATCGGTTCTTGTCAGAAAGCTTCGGAAAGAATTTCCTGACGACCAAATCGAGCACGCCGGCAAAGGGGGCGACGTTCTTCACTACGTGATGCTTGATAAAGAGAAAGCTGGCTGCATTGTGTACGAATGCAAGCGCACCGACCGCATCGCTTCAGACCACGTCGATCAGACAGCGCTTGCCAAGAAAACGCGACACGCCGATTACGGAATACTTGTCACAACGGGAACCCGGAAACGATTTTCCGGCCTCGATCAAGATGCTGGAATATTTATCGTGGCTCAGTCCGGCGTTCTCACGCTCGCGCGCATCTGCCGGGATAGTCTTGTTGCAATGGCGAAGCAGCGGCTCGATGCCGCCGCAAAAGCGGCTGCCGCGAAACGGCTAATGGACTATGTAACTAGCTCCGTGTGCAAAACTCCGTTGGAAGAGGCCATCTCGCACACCGAACGCGCGCAAAAGAATCTCGTGAAAGAAATGAACCAGCACAGGCGGGACTGGGAGGAAAGGCACGAGGTTTATCAAACCATTCACTACGACGTGTCGCATGTTCAAAGAAACCTCGCACGCGTCCTTGGTGACAAGGATCCTCTCAAGCTTGAAAAACCGAAGTTCGAGCCGTTGGCGCTTCCTTTGAAATCGGACCGGCCCTAACACCCGGGCTTATGCAATATTCGCGGAGGTAGTCATGTCAAACTATCTAAAGCCACACTCGTCTGAATGGTTCGCGGCCTTGGAGAAGGTCAACCCCGCCCAGGCGGCGCAAACAACGCAAATCCTATCCTTTGCTGGCCGCGATGACGTCTGCTCGATCTGTGGGGATGATCCGGCGGCAGACTATAAATTGACGAGTGAGCAAACGACTTCGGGCATCGTTGCGACACTGAGGCTGTGCGACGATTGCCTAAACATTCGTCGCAATATGCACGGTGAGAATTTCGTTCCGTTTATTAACTGACACGCCGCATAACACGGCGCTCAACCTGACTCGCTACGTCGGCGCTTCGCGCCTCGTAGCTCGCAGGTTAGCTTGGCGTTGGGCGTCAAAAGCAACGTAGTGTCAAGCGAAGCTACCGATCAGGCATCGCGCTGCGAATTGCGCGAGCTTGGTTTTTTCTCCAGCCATGACTACGATGCGGGACACGCAACTCTGCGCTCTCATGATCCCCACCATCCCCTGATAGTTCCCGTATGACGCTGAGGCCGACCTTGGCGACAAATAAATATTGACAACCAGTTTCCAATAATGGAAACTGGTTGTCGTTATGCAAGCCAGGCAAGCTTTTAACAGGCGGCCAGGAAACTCAACTGGTTATAAAGGAATCCACTGTGGCAATCGAGTCCAAACCCGAGGCAGTCATCTTGACCGAAATTATGCTCACGGTCTTCCGTGTGAATGGCCGCCTTCTGGAGAAAGGCGATGAACTGGTCGAGCCTCTCAATCTCACCAGTGCCCGCTGGCAAGTGCTGGGCGCCGTGGCACTCGCCGGGAATCCCCTTTCTGCGCCGCAGATCGCCGAAGCGATGGGCATCACCCGGCAAGGGGCACAGAAGCAGATCAATAAGCTGAAGGAGGACGGCTTCTTCGAGCAGAGTCCCAACACACGCCACCAGCGCTCGCCCCTCTACGCCTTGACTGAACTGGGGAACCGCACCTTTGCCAAGGTGATGTACCTGGAGGCAGCCTGGGCAAATGGTCTCGTTGCCAGCCTTCCCCTGCAAGACCTTAAAAAGACCCTGAAAACCCTGAACGCCGTCTATGAACGGCTCGACTCCCCCGTTCCAAAGAAAGGAGCCCGATCATGAAACCCATCATCCACGCCATCGCTGGCACCACAGCGATGCTCATCATCGCCGGCTTCTGGACTTCCACCCTGATCTCGGAGGTATTTCTGGACTATGCGGCTGTAGCCGCAGTCAAACACGCCATTGTTTACGGCCTCTTCCTGCTGGTGCCGTTCATGGCCGCTACCGGCGGCTCCGGCTTCGCGCTAGGCAAGACGCACAAAGGATGGCTTCTTGACCGGAAGAAGAAGCGTATGGCAATCATCGGCGCCAATGGCTTGCTGGTGATGATTCCGGCGGCGATCTTTCTCGACGGCAAGGCCGCTGCCGGTGAGTTCGACGCATTGTTCTATGCTGTGCAGGGAGTAGAACTGATCGTCGGCGTCGTGCAGCTCACCCTCATGGGCATGAACTTCCACGATGGGATCAAGCTGGCCGGCAAGCTACGCCCGCGAGCAAATTGATAGCTGCGCTTCAAATCAGGAGAGACTTGTGAAAAAGACCGCAAAATTGTTGCATGTCATTGGCCTCATCATGTTCTTTGGAGGCATACTGCCGTCAATCGTTATGAACTCAGTCGTTGGGGCAAGCACCGACGCGGTGCTTATCTATCATCAGAGGCTGTTTGTGTCGGCGTTTACTTGGGCACTGACGATTCCCGGCATGTGGATTCTAATCGTTGCAGGTAGTCTGACGGCGCTCGCCCGGAAGTACCGCCTTATTGAACACCGCTGGCTCATCGCCAAACTCGCGCTGGCCACCTTGATCCTCATAAACGGCACCTTCATCCTCGCTCCGTTGGTCAGTCAAGTGACTGACATTGCCGAGCAAAGCGCAGCACGGGGTCAGCTTCTGCCAATCTACATGCCGCTAAAGGCGAAAGAGGATATGTATGGGATAGCCAACTTTCTAATGCTTGTGATCGCTTTTCTTCTCGCCGTATACAAGCCGGGTTTCAGGCGCGCCCAACAAGGCGCTCCAGCGGGACGCGCCGAAAGCGGCGCGTCCCTGAGCTAGCACGTTGAGTCATATTGGGGAATCATATTGGGATATTGGGGAGGGATATTGGGGGGATATTGGGGACGCTACCCTTATAGACCGGAACGGGGACAGGAACGCAGGGGTTGGCCCTATCTATATTGACGGTCGCGCGTAATCAGATCGACGCGCTTGTCGAAGTAGTAACTGAGCCCAATCGTGAGGAAGCGAGCTTCTATCGCCTGTTGTCGGGCGGTATATGCAAACAAAAGGCTCAGGGAGTTATCGAGAAATTCCGGTTGGTAGTCCAGGCCGAGACTGTAGGTATTCTTGAAATCGAGGCCGCCGGCCGACAGCGTGGCGCGCGCATTGTTTGTGGGGTACCAACTCGCGGTCAGGGTACTGGAATTAAGGTCGCCGCCTGCCTCGAGACGGGTCCGGGTCCGCGCTATGGCGAGTGTCGCTTTTGAAAAGTAGTACGCCGCGTCGGCGGCGTAATTCCGGGTCTCCAGCGTATCGGTTCCCGTGGAGAGGAAGGTCGCGTCACAGTGCGACTGCGTCCGCCCGGCGCCATAGCCGATACCAACCCGGCCGATGGTGGGATCGCGCACGAACAGCCCCGCGGCCAGATCGTCGCGGTCGACGCTGCACAAGGGCCGCGCGCTCGCCGACGTTGAAGTGCCGGTCTCGGAGGGGAAGTTGGCAGCCAGGTTGGTGTGGGCGTAGGCGCCCGAGAGCGAGCCGCCGAGGTAAGCAAGCAGTGGAAACGTGACGCTGCCGTTGATGCCATAGGTATTGCTGTCGCGGCTGCCGGAAACGTATGTGTCCCCGGACGCGAAGCCGAGTTGAAAGTTGGTCGCCTGTACCGCCGAAGAATCCGCGAGTGCGTGGGCGCCGTAGAGCAGGAGCGATACCGCAAGGAAAAAGCGTTTCGCCGGGGAATTTTTCGCGTTCATTGTTCGACCATGATCCTAGAAAAAGCGTTAACCGCAGATGAACGCGGATACACGCGGATATCCAACGCACTGCCGGTATTCGCCAGCCCACAGAGGGGGGGATAAATGGCCTCGATCAGCGGCATGGTTCATTTCCGTTCATCTGCGGTTAAAGACCGTTTTTAGGATGATGCTTCGATTTCGGCGATCGCCTTTCCGGGGGGCAAGGCGCTCGGGTCAGGGCGGCGCCGGCTGAACCGCAATCTGGTTGTTGCCGGCAAGGAACAGGGTGCCGCCATCCGGGCTGATCGCCATCCTGACTCCGGTCCCGGGATCGCCCGCCGGCGCCGTTGCCCCGACCTGTGGGAACGCCCCGCCGGCCGGGCTCGCGGTCAGATCGAAGCTAAGCACCTGCGACGCCGCGGAATCGAATGTGTAGGCGCGGGTGGCGTCCGGTTTGACGACCACGGCGAGCGTCGTACTCGGAAGCGTGCCGAGGAAGTTGTAGCCGGCGTCGTAGACGTTGGTGCCGTTCAGCACGATGCGTGTCGCGGCGCGATCCAGCGCCGGGGCTATCGAATTTTGATTGAGGCTGACACCCGTGACGGAGAATGTCTGCGATGCCGCAAGGTAGCGGTAGACGCCGGTCGCCGAAGCCAGCGCCGGGCTGCCCTGCGCGAGCACGATCGACGATCCATCGGCGGAGCCGCCGGGGGTCGAGTTGTCCATGCTGGGGGCAGTCGCGGGTTGGGAAAACGCGGGGCTGCGCGTGGCGTAAAGATAGGTCTGGGTGTTGCTGCTGCCGTTGTAGCCCGTGGTAACGACCGCGTTACCGTCGTTGGCGACGGCGAGGTTTTTGAGAAAGACGTCCGCCGCCAAGGCAGGCGCCGGCGTGACGGTGCCGGCCGCGAGCGTCGCCGGATCGATCTGCGTCAAGGCGGTTTGCGCCAGCGCGAGCAACTGCTGCCCGTCGGTTGACAAAGCGATGTCCGAAAGACTGCCGACCGCAGCGGTCGTCGGCGCTCCCCAGGCGCCAGCGTATGCATAGCGGAGAATCTGGCCGCCGTTCACCGCGACGAGGAGCGCCTGGCGCTCGGCATCGTAACGGAGCGCCTGGATCTGCGACACGGGCGACACGGCGGCGGGATAGACGAGCGTCGTGGCCACGTAGGCCGGCGCAGCTACGATCACGAGGTTGGCCAGGGACGTGATCGCGCCTGGGCTGCTCGGTGCCTGTATCCGCACGGGATAGGTTTCGACCGCGAGCGCGGGATAGCTTGCCCGGATCTCCGTGTCGCTCACGACGGTAAACGTGGTTGCGGCCGTCGCGCCGAAGGTGACGCCCTCCACCGTAAACTTCTGAAACCCTTGGCCGCGGATAACCGCCGTGTCCGCGGTAGCGGCGACGCCCACATAAGGCGCGACGAATCTCACGACGGGAGGAATCTGATACACCACATTCACAATCTGGGAATTTCCGGAGACCAGCCGGCTGCAGGCCGGGTCCGCGCAGCGATAACCGACGACGGTGATCGTGCCCGTGAATACGCCCGCCCCCAAGCCGCCGGGCGACGCCGGATCGACCACGATTTGTGCGGTGTCGCCGGAGAGTGAGTAGGTTACGCTGGCGATCGCCGCCCCATTGTGCAGGACCGCGACATAAATCGCTTCGGGGTCGATGGTCGCGGTAAGGATCTGCGCGGGCGGCGTCGATGCGTCCGGGCTCGCGGCGCTGAAGCTGACGTCGTTGGTCGAGATGCTGGTGCTGGATTGTTGGCTTCCATCCCCCGACCCGCAGGCGGACAGAACGGCGACAAACAACAACGCGCTGACACGGCGGGCACTGGTAACGAAACGCACGACTCCCCTCCCCCTCAAAACAGGCAAAACGACGATTTTCGCTGCTAGGTCAGACGTCGAGGTTGACGACGTAGAGCGCATTTTTCTCGATGAACTCCCGGCGCGGTTCGACCTGGTCGCCCATGAGCATGGTGAATACCTCGTCCGCGGCGACGCCGTCCTCCACGCTGACCTTGAGGAGTCTGCGGATCTGCGGGTCCATCGTGGTCTCCCAGAGCTGCTCCGGGTTCATCTCACCCAAGCCCTTGTAGCGCTGGATCGTCTGGCCGCGCCGGGCTTCGGTCATGAACCAGTCCATGGCCTCGTTGATGCTCGTCACCGTCTGGTGCTTGTCGCCACGCTCGATGGTTACCTCGGCGGTAAAGAGCGTCTCGAGCTGCTTCCCGAACTCGCGCATCGCGGCGTACTCACCGGATGCGACAAACTCGGCATCCACGCGGCTCTGGGTCACCGAGCCGTGCTCGCCGCGGGCGACGAGCAGTTCGTGCACATTGTTGCGCGCATCGAACCCCAAGCTCACGTCGTAGCGCGCGCCACCGTCTTGGCTCGCGCCGAGCCGGCCCTGCAACTCGCTGGCATAGGCCTCGGTTTTGGCCTTGTCCTTCATGAGCTCGCCGGTGAGCGTCGGCAGATAAATAAGTTTCTCCAGCACCCTGGCATCGTACCGGCGCGACAACCGCTTGAGCGTCTGCTGCACCGCAAGGTACTGGCGACACAACCCCGCCAGCTCGTTACCCTGAAGCGCCCTGCCGCCCGAGACCTTGAGGGCGGCGCCGTCGAGCGCATGCCCGAGCAGATACTCTTGCATCTCGTTGTCGTCCTTGAGATAGCGCTCCTGTTTCCCCTGCTTGATCTTGTAGAGCGGGGGCTGGGCGATGTAGACATGGCCGCGCTCGATGAGTTGCGACATCTGGCGATAAAAAAAGGTGAGCAGCAGTGTCCGGATGTGCGAGCCGTCGACGTCGGCATCGGTCATGATGATGATCCGATGATAGCGTAATTTCTTGATATCAAAGTCATTATTTCCGATACCGGTGCCGAGGGCCGTGATCAGGGTGACAACCTCGGTCGAAGACAACATCTTGTCGAAGCGCGCCTTCTCGACGTTCAGGATCTTGCCCTTGAGTGGGAGCACGGCTTGGAACCGGCGGTCGCGCGCCTGTTTGGCCGAGCCGCCGGCGGAGTCGCCCTCGACCAGATAGAGCTCACAGAGCGCGGGGTCGCGTTCCTGGCAGTCGGCGAGCTTGCCGGGAAGTCCCGCGAGATCGAGCACGCCCTTGCGGCGGGTCAGCTCCCGGGCCTTGCGCGCGGCCTCGCGCGCCCGCGCGGCGTCGACGATCTTTATGGCGATCGCCCGGGCGTCGACCGGATTCTCCTCCAGGAACTCCGCGAGCTTTTCGTTGACGATTGTCTCCACCGCCCCCTTGATCTCGGACGACACCAGCTTGTCCTTGGTCTGGGACGAGAACTTCGGATCGGGGGCCTTGACCGAAAGCACCGCAGTCAAACCCTCGCGCGCGTCGTCACCGCTGATCTCGACCTTTTCCTTTTTCGCGAGCCCCGTGGAATCGATGTACTGGTTTAGCGTACGGGTCATGGCCGCCCGCAGGCCGGCGAGATGCGTCCCGCCGTCGCGCTGCGGGATATTGTTGGTAAAACAAAAAATGTTCTCCTGGTAGGAGTCATTCCACTGCATGCACAGCTCGACATTGATCTTGTCGCGCTCGGCGACAACGTAGACGGGTTTGGGGTGCAGTGGGTTCTTGTTGCGGCTCAGGTGGGCGACAAAGGCCTGGATACCGCCCTTGTATTCGAACACATCTTCCTTGCCGTCGCGCTCGTCAACCAAAGTGATCCGCACGCCGGAGTTGAGGAACGAAAGCTCGCGCAGGCGCTTGGCCAGAACGTCGTAACTGAATGTGATGTTCGAGAAGATCTGCGGGCTCGGTTTAAAGCGCACATCGGTGCCGGTTTCCCCACTCTCCCCGACCTCGGCCAGCGGCTTCTGCGGCTCCCCCAGGAGATACTTCTGATAGTGAACCTTGCCGCCCCTCCGGATCGTGAGTTCCAGGCACTCGGACAGGGCGTTGACCACGGAAATGCCGACCCCGTGCAGCCCCCCCGAAACCTTGTAGGAATTCTGGTCGAACTTTCCGCCCGCGTGCAGGACGGTCATGACCACCTCGGCCGCGGAGCGCTTTTCCTCCGGGATGATTTCGGTGGGGATTCCGCGTCCGTTGTCCGAGACGGTGACCGAGCTGTCGCTGTGGACCACCACACGGATTTGATTGCAGTAACCTGCCAGCGCCTCGTCTATGGAGTTGTCCACGGCCTCGAACACCATGTGGTGCAGGCCGGTACCATCGTCCGTATCGCCGATGTACATCCCGGGGCGCTTTCGGACGGCATCGAGCCCCTTCAGAACCTGGATGCTGTGGGAGTCGTATGTGGATTTTCTTTCTGGAATACTCATGGCTGGCAATGGTTATTTTACCACCCTCGCGTAAGCGACGGGGCAAAACTATGTGTCACGGCATTTTAGATACGGTTGTGTTCCACGTGGAACACCTGTTTTAGAGGCGCATCGGCATGATGATGTATTGTGGGTACTTGCCTTCGGTGGGATACAGCAGGGAACTGCTGTTGGCGTCGATGAGCGTGAACACAATGTCCTTGGTTTTGAGGGCGGAAACGGCGTCTATCAAATAGCCAACATTGAAGCCGATCTCAACAGGCTGGCCGCTGTAGTCCGCGGTAATCTCTTCTTGGGCCTCTTCCTGCTCTGGATTATGCGCGGTAATCCGTATCGTTTTGTCAGCGACACTCAGCCGTACACCACGATACTTCTCGCTTGAAAGAATGGCCGCTCTGCTCAGGGCTTCCTTGAACGTCTCGCGATCCAGCCGCATGAGCGTGGCTTGGGCCTGCGGGATGACTTTATTGTAGTCTGGATAGCGCCCGTCGATCAGTTTCGAGATAAAGGTCAGTGTGTCCGTCTGTACACAAAAATGGTTCGCGCCGAGGTGCACGGTGACGGGATCATCGATGTCCGCGAGCAGCCGGGTGATCTCGTGTACCCCTTTGCGCGGCACGATCGCCTGCCGCTCGGGTTTCACCGTACTGTGCAGCGTCGTCTCGCTGATAGCCATGCGGTGCCCGTCTGTTGCGACAACGCGCATCGTGTGCCCCGAGAGTTCTATGAGGAGTCCGTTGAGGTAATAGCGCACATCCTGCTGAGCCATGCAGAAATGTGTCTGTTCAAAAAGATCCTTCAAGTCCCTCTGGGCAATTTTAACCGTTTGGTCCCACTGAATGGCCTGGATGCTGGGAAAGTCGGTGGGCGGGAGAGTGAGTAACGTAAAACGACTTTTCCCAGCCTTTACCAATACCTTCTCACCCTCCTTCAGGATACTTACCGTGCTCCCCTCGGGGAGGGCACGACAAATATCGAGCAGCTTGCGCGCCGGTATCGTCATCTCACCGGCGGTTTTCGCGCTGGCCTTGGCCTCCGCGGTGATTTCAATCTCCAGATCCGTCCCGGTCAACGTGGTTCGCCCGTCTTTATGCCGCAACAGAATGTATGCGAGGATCGGCAACGTCTGGCGGCGTTCAACCACACCCACGACACAACTTAAGGGCTTCAGCAATTCCTCACGAAGGAAACTTAATTGCATTTCAAATGTTCCTTTCTACTTGTTGTTGCTGTTGTGGCAGCCTGCGCTTGTTGATTACTGTCTTGTTTCAAGGTTTTTCCCGATGTTTAGGCGCAGAACAGATTGTGCGTATCGATCCCTGTGTTCTGTGCATAAGACCTGCGCAGTGTTGATAATACCGTCCCGCGGATTCGGGGCAAGCGCAATTCACAGGATACGCACAACTTAGGTTGTCAGAAGGCGCAGCAGGTTTTCGTAATCCTCTTTCATGCGTGCGTCGCTCGAATTCAGTTCTGTGATTTTACGACAAGCGTGCAAGACGGTTGTGTGATCGCGGCCACCGAAGGCGTCGCCGATTTCCGGAAGACTGTGGTTGGTCAGTTCTTTCGCCAGCGTCATAGCCATTTGCCGCGGGCGGGTCACCTGACGCGAGCGGCTCTTTGCGTGCAGATCGCTTACGCGTATCTTGTAGTACTCGGCCACGGTCTTTTGGATATTGTGCATGGTCACCATGCGCTCCTGGAACGTAAGCAGATCCCTGAGGCTGTCGGTCGCGAGTTCGATGTCGATCGCACGTCCTGTGAACCGCGCGCTTGCCAGAACGCGCAATAGTGCCCCCTCGAGTTCACGCACATTGGACCGCACCCGCTTGGCTACGAAGAAGGCGACATCCTCCGGGAGCGTCACGCCTTCTTGCTGCGCCTTTTGCACCAGAATCGCAACACGCGTCTCAAGCTCCGGCGGCTCAATGTATACAACGAGGCCGGAGCTAAAGCGCGAAATCAGGCGCTCTTCGATGCCTTCAAGTTCTTTAGGAAAGCGGTCGGCCGTGATGATGACCTGGTGCCCAACCTCAAGTAACGCATTGAAAGTGTGGAACAATTCCTCTTGTGAGCGTTCTTTTCGGCCGAAAAACTGCACATCATCAATCAGCAGCGCGTCCACACTACGATAGGTCCTTTTGAATTCGATGATGGCATTGTGCTGCAAGGCCTTGACCATGTCGGAGACGAAACGCTCGGAATGTATATACGCAATACTGGCTTCGGGACGATGCAGCACCATCGCGTTCCCCGCCGCGTGCATCAGGTGCGTCTTGCCGAGCCCGACACCGCCATAAATGAACAGCGGGTTATAAGCACCCGCCGGGTTCTCGCTGACCTGCTTTGTGGCCGCGCGCGCCAGCTGGTTGGATTTGCCCTCGATATGTGTCCCGAATGTGAAATCGGGGTTGAGGCGGCCGAATACGAATGGCTGTCTTCGCGGCGTAACGCCGGATCCAATGGGCAACGGCACTTCGGGGCCACGCGCCACACTGGATGCTGGACGCGGTTGACTGCCAACTTCCACCACGACATGGGTGGCCGGGTCCGGGCTGCATTCGGAGACAAGCTCTATAATGCGCCCGAAGAACCGCTCTTTGACCCAATCCATGACAAAACGGTTGGGCGCGAGCAGCCGCAGGCCGCGCTTATCTTGCACGGCCTGAAGCGGACGGATCCAGGTATTGAACTGCTCGCCCGAGAGCTCGTCTTCGAGCCGTTCCAGACACTTGCGCCAAAGTGCGGACATCATGCTGTTCTCGCGGTGTCCGAAGATTTTTGGGGAACGGAAGTCTAGCGACTCGATCGCGGGTTATCCACAGCCCCGTACCCACCCAGCATTTACAGCAGGTTAGCGGACGTGTCTGTTGACAAACTTGTCTTAAAGGCAGTAACTTTGCCCGCCTTTTGCGGACCCGGACATTGCCGCCCAACCAACCATAGGTAATCGCGCATGAAACGCACATATCAACCCAGTGTTCTGAAACGCAAGCGTACCCATGGTTTCCGTGCACGCATGAAGACCGTAGGTGGACGGGCGATACTCAGCCGGCGTCGTGCCAAGGGCCGGACGCGGCTCAGCGTCTGAGTGCAGCGCACGCGCCAGAGGCTAACGCGCGCGCACAGGCTACTGCGGCCGCAGGAGTATGCGGCCGCCATGAAGGGCGGTCCAAAGTCCCGCGACGAGTGTTTCAACGCATTCGCCCATGCTAATGCGCTCAACCACGGGCGCATCGGGCTGGCAGTCTCACGACGCGTCTCCCTGAAGGCGGTGGTTCGAAACCGGATCAAACGCCAGGTGCGTGAGTCGTTTCGCCAACACCAGGCGCTGCTCGCGGGACTCGACGTCGTCGTCGTCGCACAGGCACGCGCCGCCGCCGTACCGCGGGCGCTGATAGGGTTGTCCCTGCGCACACACTGGGAGCACATCGCACACCGATGCAAAAAGTCCTGACCACAATGCTGCGCGGCTATCGCTACTGGGTGAGCCCCTTGCTCGGCCAGCATTGCCGTTTTCATCCGAGCTGTTCGAGCTATGCGCTCGAGGCGGTCCAGACCCACGGTACGCTCACGGGCTCGTGGCTCGCGTTGCGGCGCATCGGCCGCTGCCACCCGTGGCACCCCGGGGGCTACGACCCGGTTCCGTCGGCGACCAGACAGCCCCGGTATCGACATGGATAACGCCCGTCTGTTTCTGATCGCGGCGCTCGGCCTGATCTTGATGCTGTTGTGGCAGGCTTGGGAGGAGGAGCAAAAGAAGACCGCCGGCACCGATCTCACGGCCACACAGACCAAACCGCCGGCAGAGCCCAGGCTGGGCGTGCCACAGGCACCCGAAACGCAGACCGCCCCGCCGCCGCGCGCGGCCGCCGCGCCCCGGCCCGCCGACGAAGGGCTTGCGCGCGGCGCGCGCATCGCGGTCGAAACCGACGTGGTGCGCGCCGTGATCGATACCCAGGGCGGCGACCTGCGCGAGCTGTCTCTGCGCGAATACCCGGTTGCCGCGGACAAACCCAACGAGCCGTTCCCGTTCCTGCGCGACAGCGGCGCGGAGCTGTACGTCGCCCAGTCGGGCCTCATCGGCCATGGGGGCAACTACGCGAACCACAAGACACGTTTTGCCGCCGTCGCGACCGGGTACGCGTTGCGTGACGGACAAAACGATCTGCGCGTGCCGCTCACCTGGAACAGCCCGGACGGCGTGCGCTACACCAAGACCTACCTCTTCCACCGCGGCAGCTACGTCATCGATATCGAAATCACGGTCGAGAACGGCGCGCGCAAGGAGTGGAGCGGTTATCTCTACAGCCAGTTCCAGCGCAGCCACGTCGAGTCGGGCGGTCTCTTCAACGTGATCCCGAGCTACACGGGCGGCGCGATCTACACCCCCGAGCACAAGTACGAGAAGATCCCGTTCGACGAGATCGCCAAGAAATCGCTCAAGCGCGAGGTCACGGGCGGTTGGGTGGCGATGCTGCAACACTACTTCGTGGGCAGCTGGATGCCGCGGAAGGACGAGCGCAACGAGTTCTACAGCGACGCCCAGGACGGGCGGCGCATTCTCGGCTACAAGAACCTCGACGCCGTGCGGATCGCGCCCGGTCAAAGCGCGGTGCTGCGCACGCAGCTTTATGCCGGCGCCAAGGAGCAGCGGATCCTGAAGACGCTGGCCGAGGGCATGGAGCTTACGGTGGACTACGGCTGGCTCACCGTGCTCTCGGCGCCGCTCTTCTGGCTGCTCGCCTGGATCCACGGCTGGGTCGGAAACTGGGGCTGGGCGATCATCCTGGTGACGGTGTTGATTAAGGCCGCGTTCTATCCGCTGTCGGCGGCGAGCTACAGGTCGATGGCGCAGATGAAGAAGCTTCAGCCCAAGCTCCAGGCGCTCAAGGAGCGCTACGGCGACGACCGCCAGAAACTCAACCAGGCGATGATGGAGCTGTACAAGACCGATAAGATCAATCCTCTCGGCGGCTGTCTGCCCATCATCGTTCAGATCCCGGTGTTTCTCGCGCTCTACTGGGTGCTGCTCGAAAGCGTCGAAATGCGCCAGGCGCCGTGGATCCTGTGGATCAAGGACCTCTCGGCCCAGGATCCGTATTACGTGCTGCCGATCGTCATGGGCGTAACCATGTACGCGCAGCAGTTCCTCAACCCGCAGCCGGTCGATCCGATCCAGAAGAAGATGTTCATGTTGATGCCGCTGTTTTTCATGGTGTTCTTCCTGTTCTTCCCCGCCGGCCTGGTGTTGTACTGGACCGTGAACAACCTCCTCTCGGTCGCCCAGCAGTGGCAGATCACACGCGCGATCGCGGGCAAGGGCAAGCCCGCCTGACCGGCAGCGCAGCCCGATAACCGACGTCTTCTCGGCCGCCCGCCGGTGTCGCGGGAGACAGCATGTCCGAACCGACCACCATCGCCGCCATCGCCACGCCGCCCGGGCGCGGCGGTATCGGCATCGTGCGCCTCTCCGGCCCCACCACGCGCGGCATCGCCGAAACCCTGCTCGGCAGCCTCCCGTGTCCGCGCCATGCGACCGTTGCGAATTTCCTCGACGCCGCCGGCGCGCCGATCGACCGGGGCCTCGCGCTTTTTTTCCCCGCGCCGCATTCGTTCACCGGCGAAGATGTGCTCGAACTGCACGGCCACGGCGGCCCGGTCGTGCTCGACATGGTGCTCGGCCGCGCGCTCGCACTCGGCGCACGCCTCGCGCGCCCGGGCGAATTTTCCGAGCGCGCGTTTTTAAACGGCAAGCTCGATCTCGCCCAGGCCGAGGCCGTGGCCGACCTCATCGAGGCGGGGTCGGAATCGGCCGCGCGCTCCGCGTTGCGCTCGCTCACGGGCGAGTTTTCGGCGCGCGTGCATGCGCTGGTTGAAGGCCTCACTCGGCTGCGCATCTATGTCGAGGCGGCGATCGATTTTCCGGAAGAGGAAATTGATTTTTTGGCCGACGCGCGCATCGCCCAGGAGCTCGATGCGTTGGGGCGCGACGTCGTCAAGCTCCTCGAATCCACGCGCCAGGGCTGTCTACTCCATGACGGCATGACGGTCGTGCTCGCCGGTCGGCCCAACGCCGGCAAGTCGAGCCTGCTCAACGCCCTCGCCCAAACGCCGGCGGCGATCGTCAGCCCCGTCCCCGGCACCACCCGCGATGTGCTGCGTGAACGAATTCATATCGATGGCATGCCGCTGCATATCGTGGACACCGCCGGCCTGCGCGAATCGCGCGACGAGATCGAGGCTGAAGGTGTGCGCCGCGCACGCGAGCAGATGGAGCGCGCCGACCGCGTGCTGCTGGTGTTGGACGACGCGGTGGACGGCGGTGTCTCCGCGGAAGTTCTGAAACATCTGCCACCGCAGGTCGCGCGCACGGTGATCCGCAACAAGATCGACCTGACCGGCCGCGCCCCCGGTCTCGCGCGCACCGCGGAGGGTATCGAGATCGCGCTATCCGCGCAGACCGGCGCCGGACTCGACGCGCTGCGCCGGCATCTGAAGGAATGCGTCGGCTTCCAACCCGCGGGTGAGGGCACCTTCATCGCGCGCCGGCGGCATCTCGATGCCATCCGCCACGCCCAGGATCACATTGCCCGGGGCCGGTCGCAACTCCAGGAGGCGCGGGCGGGCGAGTTGCTGGCGGAGGAGCTAAGGCTGGCGCAGCAGGCGCTCGGCGAGATTACCGGCGAGTTCACGCCCGAGGATTTGCTCGGGCGGATATTCGCGGATTTTTGTATCGGTAAGTGACGGATCGGGTGTCAGGCCCGCTTCCGCGATGGGCGGAAAGACCTTACTTCGTGCCTGAACAGGCCCAGTTCGGCCTTCTCCGGCGCGGGGCCGTAGCGCAAGCGTACATAGCGCCGCGTAATGATGTCGATGCGCGCGCGCAGGTCCGGGCGACGGCGCGCGCTGCGGCCGGCGAAATCGAGCGGCCCCTCGTGCGGTGTCCGCGCGACCCCCGCGCGGGCGAGACGCCGGCAGAATTTGAGGTAAAGCGCCTGCGTCGGGTCCAGACGCGGGCGTTCGCGCCAGAGCAGCAACCCGCCGTAGACCAGGATCAGCCCCGCCGCGCCGCTTAAGATTGCAATCAGCGGACCGCTGCCGGGCAGCCGGTCGAGCCCGAGCCGTGCGAACAACCGTGCCTGACGTTCCTTGTCGAAGTCCGCCACCCAGCGGTACCAGGTGATATTGGCCAGATCCCAGTAGAGCTGCGACCGGAACCACAGCGACTCGGCCCAGCCGGGCTCGATCGCCCGCAGTGCGTCCGCCGCTGGCAGCGTCCCGAGTGCCGCGCCGCGGGCCTGGAGCCTGCGCACCGCCTCGAGCCCGAGCTCCACGCGCTCGGGGGCGACGGCGGCCGTGGGGTCGACGCGCACCCAGCCGCGCTCCGGCAGCCACACGTCGGTCCATGCGTGGGCGTCGTACTGGCGCACGATGAAATAATTGCCGGCGGCGTTGTACTCGCCGCCCTGGTAGCCGAGCACCACGCGTGCGGGCACGCCCGCGGCCCGCATGAGCGTGGCATAGGCCGCGGCGTAGTGCTCGCAAAATCCGCGGCGCGTCTCGAACAGGAACTCATCCACCGGATCGGCGCCGAGGAGCGGCGGCGACAGCGTGTAGACGAAGTTCTCGCTGTGGAAATAATCGAGACCGGCCTGAACGATCGCCGCCGGGTCGCCGCGCGCGCGCCACTCCGAGGCCAGCGCGCGCACGCGCGGGCTCAAGTTCGTCGGCAACTGGAGCGCGCCGGCGCGCTCCCCGGCGGTCGGCCCGGCGGTGCGGTAACGCGTGTGCGAACTCAGCGTGTACCGGCGCCGGTCGCGCACGGGTTCGGCGTGGGTGAGCGTAAATCCCGACTGGAATTGCGCCCCGCGCGGCGCCTCCGTGGGCAGATCGAGCGCCGGCAACCAGTGTTTGAAAGTCGGCTCAAGCACGATCTCGTAGCGCAACGGTTCGCTCAACGCGGTATACGATTCGGCGCCGGAGCGCGACCAGCGGCCGCGGAACCACTCCTGCCCGTCGGTCACGTACAGCGCGAGCGCGCGCCAGTACAGGTCGCGCATCGGCGGCGGCGCGTCCTCGAAGGTGGCGCGAAACGCGATCTCGGCGGACTCGGTCAGATTGCGCACGTTCCCCGGGGCCATGGATTCCGGCATGCCGGTGCGGGCCGCGCCGCCGCCCGGCGGCATGGCCCAGAGCGCCCCCTGGATGCGCGGGAAGAACACATACAGCACCAGCATGAGCGGCACCGCCTGGGCGAGCAGGGTCGCGGCGAGCCCCAGGGTTTGCCGGCGCGCAAGACCCGTGGGCTGGTTGAGGCGAATGAGCGCCGCCGTGCTCGCGAACACCGACACCAGCGCATACGCGCTGATCGGCAGGGTCTGGGCGTAGAGCAAGCTTCCGAGCGTCACGAGATAGAACAGAAAGACGCTCAACATGTAGTCGCGCCGGGTCTCGAGCTCGAGGAGCTTGAGCCCAAGCAGCGCGATGAGGAGCGCGAGCCCCGGGTCGCGTCCGAGCAGCGAGTGGTATTCCCGGAAGACGGCGGCGAGCACGAGTGCAGCGAGCGTGTAGCGCAAGATGCGGCCCGGGCGCGTGCCGCGGCCGGTCTCGATGACGTAGCGCCACAGACAGGAGGCGGCGAACACCAGCACCACCCAGAACGGCAATTCGAGCGCGTGCGGCGCGACCGCGACCAGGCCGGCAATCTCGAGCGCCAAGAGCGCGCCGCGATCCGCGGCGGGCGTGGGCGTCAGGGACACGGCGGTCGTCATGTCCGCAGACCGAACAGCGCGAGCGCCGCGAGGCACTGGTGCTGGTGGCGCTCGCCGCTCGCGGGCGCGATCCGGGTCCCGGGGAGCTTGAGGCCGTAGCGCGCGCCCGCGCGCTCGGCGTCCAGCACCCAGCGCGCGAGCACCGCGAGCCTGGCCTCGGTGTCGAACCCCTCAAGCGTGTCCCAATCGAGCCAGAGCAGCGTCTGCGCCCCGCCGCCGAACTGCTTGGTGTACCAGCCCTGACCGCGCGCGACCGCCTTCCAGTGGATGTGACGCGGCGAGTCGCCGGCGTGGTACTCGCGCAGGCCGGCGAAATCATCGCCCGCGCCGGTGCGCGCGTGCGGCTCGGGCTGCGCGCCTTCGTGCGCCGCGGCCCGCAGCGGCGTGGGCGGTGCGGGGCGCGGGTAGACCAGACCGCGCTGGTCGAACGCGATGCGCCGCGACCACGAGTAGAGCAGCCCCAGGGGAAATTCGGTGGAGACCAGGAAGGCCGGCGCCGCGAGCCAACCGCGCCGCTCGGCCGGGACCGCGAGCGCGACGCAGGCGGTTTCACCGGCCGCCAGATCCAGGCGCGCGACCGCGCTTCGGCGCCGCAGCCGCCACGGGGCGCCTTTGCGGGCGGGCCCCCGCTCCTGCTCGATCACCAGCCCGTAGCGCGGCGCACCCGATTCGTTGGTCAGGCAGACCGTGAACTGCGCCGCCTCGCCCGCGAATACCGGGTGACAGGCCCCGGGCGCGACGGTCAATTTGTGCAGGTTGCGGTGCGTGTGCAGCATCGACACCACGGCGAGCGATGCGAGCAGGAAGGTAAGTCCGTAGGCGAGGCCGTTGGCGTAGTTGATCGAGGCGAGCAGCAGCACCAGGAGCACGAGCGCGAACATGAGCCCGTGGCGCGTCGGCAGCATGTAGAGCTGCCGCCGCCCGAGCACGACCGCATCGCTTGCGTTCGCTACAGAAGACATGCTGCAAAAGAAAAATAGACAGGATTAACAGGATTAAAACAGGATTAACAAATTAAAGCTTTCAAAGAATTAATCCTGTGAATCCTGAGAAATCCTGTTAATCCTGTCTATCTTTAGAATATTTCACGGAATCGGCACCGACTCGATCAGTCGCTGCACCAGCACCTCGCGCCGCTCGGCCTCATCGCCCGCCGGGCGCAGGCGATGGCCGATGACGGCGGGCGCGATTGTCTGCACGTCCTCCGGCAACACCATGTCGCGGCCGGCGAGCAAGGCCCAGGCGCGCGCGCCGGCCAGCAGCGCCAGCCCCGCGCGCGGGCTCAGGCCCTCGGCGAAACGGCCGCCACGGCGCGTGGCCGCGAGCAGGTTCTGCACGTAGTCGAGCAGCGCCTCGGAGGCATGCAGGCGCGCGGCCTCGCGCTGAAGCTGAAGCAGCCGGGCGCCGTCGAGGACCGGGGCGAGCGTTTCGAGAATGTCGCGCCGGTCGCGTCCCTTGAGCAGCCCGCGCTCGGCGGCGCGGTCGGGAAAGCCGAGCTCGATGCGCATCAGGAAGCGGTCGAGCTGCGACTCCGGCAGCGGAAACGTGCCCACGAGGTGATGCGGGTTCTGGGTCGCAATGACGAAAAACGGCTCGGGCAGTTTCAAGGTGTTGCCCTCGGCTGTGACCTGACGCTCCTCCATGGCCTCGAGCAGCGCGCTCTGGGTCTTGGGCGTGGCGCGGTTGATCTCGTCGGCGAGCACCAGTTGCGTGAAGATCGGACCCGGATGGAACGCAAAGCTGTGCGTCTCGGGCTGGTAGACCGAGACGCCCAGAATATCGGCCGGCAGCAGGTCGCTGGTGAACTGGATGCGCTTGAAGTTGAGCCCGAGGATCTTCGCCAGCGCGTGCGCGAGCGTGGTCTTGCCGACGCCGGGGAGGTCCTCGATGAGCAGGTGCCCGCGCGCGAGCAGGCAGGCGAGCGCCAGACGCAACTGCGGCTCCTTCCCGAGAATCACCTGGCCGATGCGCTCGATGGTGGCCTCGAGCAGCGGCCGCGCGCTCGGGAGGGTTTTTTCCGTGGCGAGGGCCATATTCGGGAACGCCGTAAGTGGGGGATATAAAATAGTTATAGTTCAAGGGCCGCGGGTTCGATACCGGATCGGAAGCCGGCCTGATATGATTTTCGTCCCCTCTGTTTAGACCACACAATCGCCGGCGGTTTCACATGTGGCACCCGGAACACTATGACGTGATCGTCATCGGCGGCGGCCACGCCGGTACCGAGGCCGCGCATGCGTCCGCGCGCCGGGGCGCAAAGACCCTGCTGCTCACGCAGAATATCGAGACCCTCGGCCAGATGTCGTGCAATCCGGCGATCGGTGGCATCGGCAAGGGGCACCTGGTGAAGGAAATCGACGCGCTCGGCGGCCTCATGGCGCGCGCCACCGATCGCGCCGGCATCCAGTTTCGGATTCTCAACGTACGCAAGGGCGCGGCGGTGCGCGCCACCCGCGCCCAGGCCGACCGCGTGCGGTACCGGGCCGCGGTGCGCGGCATGCTGGAAAACCGGCCGAACCTCACGCTGTTTCAGCAGGCGGTCGAGGACCTCATCGTCGAGCGCGGCCGCGTCACCGGCGTGGTGACGGCGATGGGCGTGAAGTTCCGCGCCGCCGCCGTCGTACTCACCACCGGCACCTTTCTGGCCGGACGGATTCATATCGGCCTTTCCAACTACCGGGGCGGGCGCGCGGGCGATGCGCCGGCGAACGCGCTCGCCGCGCGTCTGCGCGAACTCCCGTTCCGCGCGGGCCGCCTGAAAACCGGCACGCCGCCGCGCCTCGATGGCCGCAGCATCGATTACTCGGTGCTCGAGCCGCAGCCGGGCGATGAGCCGACCCCGGTGTTCTCCTTCATGGGTGCGCGCGCCGAGCACCCGCGCCAGGTCGCCTGCCATATCACGTATACCAATGAAGGCACACACGACATCGTTCGCGGCGGGCTCGACCGCTCGCCGATGTACACCGGCGTCATCGAGGGCGTCGGGCCGCGCTATTGTCCCTCGGTCGAGGACAAGGTCGTGCGCTTCGCGGACAAGGACCGGCACCAGATCTTTGTCGAGCCCGAGGGGCTCGACACCCACGAGGTCTATCCGAACGGGATTTCCACCAGCCTGCCGTTCGACGTGCAATACCGGCTCGTGCGCTCGATCAGGGGGTTCGAGAATGCGGTCATCACGCGCCCGGGCTATGCGATCGAATACGACTACTTCGATCCGCGGGATTTGCACCCGACGCTGGAAACGAAAGCGCTGCCGGGACTCTTCTTCGCCGGCCAGATCAACGGCACCACGGGTTACGAGGAGGCCGCGGCGCAAGGGCTTATCGCGGGCCTCAACGCCGCGCTGTCCGTAAAGGAGCACGAACCGTGGTGGCCGCGGCGCGACCAGGCCTATCTGGGTGTGCTCATCGACGATCTCGTGACACGCGGCGTGACCGAGCCCTACCGCATGTTCACCTCGCGCGCCGAATACCGCCTGAGCCTGCGGGAAGACAACGCCGATCTGCGCCTGACCGAGATCGGTCGGCGGCTAGGGCTCGTGGACGAGGCGCGCTGGCGCCGCTACGGCGAAAAACGCGAGGCGATCGAGCGCGAGCGCGCGCGCCTGGCGCAGACCCGGCTCAAGCCCGAGCACCTGGCGCCGCCGCTGGCGGAGCGGTTTTTGGGTCAGGCGCTCACGCGCGAGACGAGCCTGCTGGAACTGCTGCGCCGCCCCGAAGTAAGCTACGCTGCGTTGAGCGAGCTGTCCGGCGGTGTCGGGGTTTCGGACCCGGAGGTGGCGCAGCAGGTCGAGATCGAGGCCAAGTATTCCGGTTATATCGAACGCCAGAGCGAGGAGATCGAGCGCAACCGCCGCCACGAGGAGCTCAGGCTCCCGGGCGATCTCGATTATCAGGGCGTGCGCGGGCTCTCGATCGAGGTGCGTCAGCGGCTCGCGGCGCATCGCCCCGCCACCCTGGGGCAGGCGGCGCGCCTCTCGGGGGTGACGCCGGCGGCGATCTCGCTGCTGCTGATACATCTGAAGCGCCGCCGCGCCTGAGGCGCAAGCGGCGCGGATCTCGAGCCGCCGCAGAAGCCGCCGCGGTTTAGAAACCGGTTTTTCCAAGAAACGGAACGCCAACCTGGAGGGTTACTATGCCAAGCAGCGCCGCAAACGATGCGATTCGTTACCTCGTCTTCCTGTTGATCGCCGGAAACCTCTTCGCCCTTGCCATCGGCGTGCTGATGCTGGTGGCGCCGCTGCGCATGAATGCCTGGTTCAGCGTCACCGGCAAGCCGATCTCGCTGCGCAAGCTCACCAAGCCGCTCGATGCCATGCGCGACACCGACACCGCCATGCTCCGATATTCGCGCGTCCTCGGTGCGGTCCTGCTTGCCGGGGCGGTCTTTATCCTGGTCCAGGGCGGGCAGCTTGTTTTCCAGTTGAGCGCCGCCGAAGGCGGGCGGCTGCTGGCGCGGTTTTTCGGCGCCGCGAAGGGGTCGAACGCCGCGTGGGAAACCCTGTGGACGTCCGTCAGCATTTTTATCGTGCTGGGCGCGCTGCTGGCTTTGGCGGTCGGGGCGGTGTCGTTGTTCCGGCTCGAGACCCTGAAGCGCTGGTCCGAGGTCGCCAACCGCTGGATCTCGATGCGCCGCGCGTTGAAGCCCCTGGCGGTGGCGAATTTCGGGCTCGTCCGGCACGTGCGCGAGAAGCCGCAGCTCTGGGGCGGGATCATCACCGCGGTCGCGCTCTATAGCCTCGTCCTGCTCATCTGGTTCGCGCGCGGATTCGCGTGATCCGGTGCGCGCCGCGCCGGGGAGAGACCGCCCGACCCGCCCGGTCGCGATTTGCGACGCGGAACCGGGCGGTCTCTTCCCTCACCCCCATCCCCTCTCCCAAGGGGAGGGGGGGGCGAGCCGATGCGGCCTTCGGCCGCAAGGTTCCGGAGTAGGCGGGTGAAGCTCGAAAAGCGGCTGCACGAGGGCCTGCAGGCGATGGGGCTTGAGCTGCCGGCGCCGGCGCGCACGCAGCTCATCGCCTTGCTGCGGCTGCTCGAGAAATGGAATCGCAGCTATAATCTCACCGCCGTGCGCGACCCCGAGCAGATGGTGCCGCGCCACCTGCTCGACAGCCTCGCGGTGCTGCCCTACCTCAAGGGCCCGAGCATCCTCGATATCGGCACCGGCGCTGGCCTGCCGGGCCTGCCGCTCGCGCTGGCCCGTCCCGACCTCGGCTTCACGTTGCTCGACAGCAATCTGAAGAAAATCCGCTTCGTGCGCCAGGCGGTGCGAGAACTCGATATCAAAAACGTCGAAATCGCCCACGCGCGCGTGGAAAAATTCCATCCGGAGCGAAAATTCGATACCCTCATCGCCCGCGCCTTCGCCTCGATCGCGGCGCTGCTCGAGGCCGCCGGGCGCCTGTGTGCCCCGGACGGCCGGTTTCTCGCGATGAAAGGCGTGTTCCCGCAGGCGGAGCTGGCGGCGATCGGGGCCGAATATCGGGCGGAGGTGAAGGCGCTCGTCGTGCCGGGGCTGGATGCCGCCCGGCATGTGGTTATCATTACGCACGCATCCACGACGGAGCACAAGCCCGATGAGCAAGGTACTGGCGATCGCCAATCAGAAGGGCGGGGTCGGCAAGACCACCACCAGCATTAATCTCGCAGCCGCGCTCGCGAAGACGCGCCGGCGCGTGCTGCTCATCGACATCGACCCCCAGGGCAACGCCAGCATGGGCAGCGGCGTGAACAAGGAGGAGGCCAAGGCCTCGACCTACGAGGTGCTGATCGGGCTCGAGCCGATCGAGGCCGCGCGCGTGGCGACCGAGGGCGGCTACGACCTGGTGCCCGCGAACAGCCGGCTGTCCGGCGCCGAGGTCGAGCTGATCGAGCTCGACCGGCGCGAGCGACGGCTGCGGGGCGCGCTCGATTCGGTGCGCGCCCAGTACGACTACATCCTGATCGACTGCCCGCCGGCGCTCAATCTCCTTACGGTGAACGCGCTCGTGGCGGCGCAGTCGGTACTGATCCCGATGCAGTGCGAGTACTACGCGCTCGAGGGCCTCACCGCGCTGGTGAACACCATCCGCAAGATCCGCGAGACGCTCAATCCCCAGCTTCAGATTGAGGGGCTGCTGCGGACCATGTTCGATCCGCGCAATAACCTCGACATCGAGGTCTCGGCGCAGCTCAAGGAGCATTTCGGCGACAAGCTCTACCGCAGCATCATCCCGCGCAACATCCGCCTGGCCGAGGCCCCGTCCCACGGGCGGCCCGTGATCACCTACGACATGCAATCGAAGGGCGCGCAGGCCTATCTCGCGCTCGCCGGCGAGATCCTGCGCCGCGACGAAGGAGTCGCCGCCGCATGATGCCCAAGAAACCGCGCCTCGGCCGCGGGCTCGATGCCTTGCTCGGGGTCTACGAGCCGGCCGCGGACAAAGAGGAGCTCAAACAACTGCCGCTCGAGCTGCTGCAACGCGGCAAGTACCAGCCGCGCACGCACATGGACAAGGATGCGCTCGGAGAGCTGGCCGCCTCAATCAAGGCCCAAGGTGTGGTGCAGCCGATCGTGGTGCGCCCGCTTCCCTCCGGCAACTACGAGATCGTCGCCGGCGAGCGGCGCTGGCGCGCGGCCCAGATCGCGGGGCTCGAGACCATCCCGGCGGTGGTGCGCAAGGTTCCGGACGAGGCCGCAATCGCCATTGCGCTCATCGAGAACATCCAGCGCGAGGACCTGAATCCCGTGGAGGAGGCGAACGCCCTCCAGCGCCTGATTGACGAGTTTCGCATGACCCACCAGCGGGTCGCGGAGGCCGTGGGCCGCTCGCGCGCCGCGGTGACGAACCTGCTGCGGCTGCTCACGTTGAACGAGGACGTGCGCGAGATGCTGGAGAAGGGCCGCATGGACATGGGGCACGCGCGCGCGCTGCTCGCGCTCGAGGGCCGGGCGCAGAGCCAGGCGGCGCATCAGGTGGTGGAGAAAGGCATCTCGGTGCGCGAGACCGAGAACCTCGTGCGCCGGCTGCTCGCCAAGCCCGCCGCGCGCAAGGGCACGCGCTCCCTGGACCCGGACATCCGCGCGCTCGCGCAGCAGCTCTCGGAGAAGCTCGGCGCCAAGGTGCGCATCGGCCACGGGCGCAAGGGCCAGGGCAAGCTCATCATCGAATATACCAGCCTCGACGAGCTCGACGGCATCCTCGCACGCATCCGTTGAATGGGTTCACCGCGGAGAGCGCCAAAAAAATCAGAATAGACAGGATTAACAGGATTTCTCAGGATTAACAGGATTAAACCTGTCAAAATTTTTTACGCGGATTTTGCGGGTACTTGGATGACCAGAACCGCTTGGCTGTTGATGCTGACGCTGTTCGCGCCTCTGGCGGCGTACGCCGAGGAGGACGCGGCGGGGCTTGCACCGTTGCGCGCGGCCGCGGAGCGCGGCGACCCCGAGGCCCAAGTCGAGCTCGGGATTCTCTACGAGTACGGCTTCAGCCTCCCCGACCACAAGGCCCAGGCGCTGGCGTGGTACATGATTGCCGCGGAAAGCGGCAGCGCCAAGGCTGTTGTTCGGCGCGATGCGCTCAAAGGCCGCATGAACGCGGCGGAAATCGAGGAGGCGGAGCGGCGGCACGCCGAGCTCGCTGCGACGGTCCAGAAGCCCGCGGCCCCCGAGCCCGCCCCGGTGGAGCCAGCGTCTAAACCGCTGGAATAAACTCTGCCGTCCAGAGCCAGGAGTCGCGAGTTATGACACGCTGACCCCCGACCCCCGATCCCTGTCCCCGACGCAATGACTCATTTACTGGTCGCCCTGTCCGCCCACGGCTACGGCCATGCGGCGCAGACGGCGCCGGTGGTCAATGCGCTGCGCGCGCGGCTGCCGGACCTCAGGCTCACGCTGCGCACCGCCCTCCCGCGCCCGTTTCTGGAGACGCGCTTCGAGGGCGAGTTCGAGCTGATTGCGGCGGCCGACGACTTCGGCATGGCCATGGACTCGGCGCTCGATATCGCGCTCGCGGAGAGTGCGTGCCGCTATGTCGAGTGGCATGTCGACTGGGAGGAGCGCGTCGCGCGCACGGCCGCGGAGCTTGCGCAGCTTGCCCCGGATCTGGTGCTCGCAAACGTGCCCTATCTCACGCTCGCGGCGGCGCGCGCGGCGGCTATTCCGGCGGTGGCGCTGTGTTCGCTCAACTGGGCCGATATTTATCGTCATTTCTTCGGCGCGCGGCCGGAGGCCGGGCGCATACTCGACCAGATGCGGGAGGCCTATGACAGCGCCCTGACGTTTCTGCATCCCGAGCCCGGCATGCCCATGGAGGATCTCCGAAACCGCGTGCCGATCGGTCCGATTGCCCGCATGGGCACCGATCGGCGTGCGGAGCTCGAGCGGCGGCTCGGGCTTTCGCCCGGCACGCGACTGGTTTTGGTCGCCTTGGGAGGCATTGACCTGCATCTCGATATGAATTCCTGGCCTCGCATCCCGGGCGTACACTGGCTCGCCGCTGCGTCCTGGGGCGCGCCGCGTCCGGATGTCAGTGCGATCGAGGCGCTCGGGACGCACTTCACCGATATTTTGCGCTCCAGCGACGCGCTCGTCGGCAAGCCCGGTTACGGCAGCTTCACCGAGGCGGCCGTAAACGGCGTGCCGGTGCTCTATGTCAGCCGTGACGAATGGCCGGAGGAGCCCTATTTAATCCGGTGGTTGCAACGCCACGGCCGCTGTCTGGAGATCGGGCGCAGTGCGCTGGAGCGCGGTCTGCTCGGTGGGGCGCTTGAGGCGTTGTGGCGCTTGCCGGATGTTTCCCCGCCGCCACCGAGTGGTGTCGCGCAGGCGGCCGATTTCCTGAGGCGGCTATTGGCCCCGGACATGCTTGCGCAACCCGCGCACGACCGAATCCCGGTAACGCGATAATCAAAATTTATCCCCCTATATTGACCCCTCTTTGGGCTGACTTTATACTTCGCCGCCTTTGAAAAGGTCCCTTCTGCGGATTTGTCCGGACGGATGACACAAATCAAAGGCGGGGCCGGCGCGTGAATGCTGACGCGGAGGCCTTGCGCAGGGAGATCCGCCGGGTTGTGCTCGCCCAGGCATTGATCACAGTTAGCGTCGCCGCCGTTTTCTGGTTCGTCCGGGATCGGTATCAGGCGCTCGCCGCGCTTTATGGCGGCGCGACCGCGTTGCTGAGCAGTGTTTGGCTCGGACGGGGGGTACAGCGGGCGGGTGCGCAGCCGCGTGACGGCGGCATCGTGGGCGCGCTGTTTGTCAACGCCCTCATGCGCTATGTGGCGGCCATCCTGTTGTTGGGCCTGGGAATCGGCGCGTTGCGGCTGGCGCCGGTGCCGCTTGTTTTTGCGTTCGCCGTCGCCCAGTTCGGGTTTTTGGCGAATGTCCGGCGCGCCTGAGGCGCGGTCCCGGGCCACGACCGGTATTTTATTGATTTCTGTGGGGTTGACAGACCATGGCGAGCGAAATGCTGACCTCGTCAGAATACATCAAGCACCATCTACAGAACCTGACCTTCGGCCGGCTCCATGACGGCAGCTGGGGCATTGCCCACGGCGCGGAACAGGTGAAGGAGATGGGTTTCTGGGCGATCCATCTGGACACCCTCGCGTTTTCTGTCGGCCTCGGCATATTGTTCCTGTTCCTGTTTCGCCTGGCGGCGCGGCGCGCCACGGCGGGCGTGCCCGGCGGGCTCCAGAACTTCGTGGAATGGGTGGTGGAGTTCATCGACGGGACGGTGCGTGGCTCCTTCAGCGGGCGCAACCCGTTGGTCGCGCCGCTCGCGCTCACCATTTTCGTATGGATTTTCCTTATGAACCTGATGGACCTGTTGTCCGTCGACCATGTGCCCACGATCGCGCACGCGGCCGGTGTGCCGTTCCTCAAGGTTGTGCCGACCACCGATCCCAATGTGACCTTCGGCATGGCGCTCGCGGTGTTCGCGCTGATCTTGTTCTACAGCGTCAAGATCAAGGGCCTCGGCGGCTTCCTCGGGGAGCTTACCCTGCAGCCGTTCCAGGCCGGGTCGTGGCCGATGAGGCTGGTGTTCCTGCTGCCCAACCTGTTTCTCGAAACCGTCAACCTCATCGCCAAGCCGATCTCGCTCGCCCTGCGACTTTTCGGCAACATGTACGCGGGCGAAATGATCTTCATCCTGATCGCCGTCATGTACGGCGCCGGCTGGCTGTTCGGTTCCTTTGCCGGGCTGTTGCAGCTCGGTTGGGCCATCTTCCATGTCCTGATCGTCACGCTGCAAGCGTTCATCTTCATGACGCTCACGGTCGTGTATCTCGACATGGCGCACCAGGAACATCACTGATTTCATCATTTCCGAGACTTAACAGGAGAAAAACATGGAACAATCGCTGTTGTATATCGCCGGCGCCCTCATGATGGGCTTGGGCGCGCTCGGCGCGGCCGTGGGCATCGGCATCCTCGGTGGGCGCTTCCTCGAAGGGGTAGCGCGCCAGCCGGAGCTTATCCCGACGCTGCGCACCCAATTCTTCATCGTCATGGGTCTGGTGGACGCGGTGCCGATGATCGCCGTCGGTATCTCCATGTACATCCTGTTCGCGGTGGTCGGCAAGTAACGAACCGCTTTCGGAGCACGGGAATGAACATCAACGCAACCCTGATCGGGCAGTCCATCGCGTTCTTCCTGTTCGTATGGTTCTGCATGAAGTTCATCTGGCCGCCGCTGACACGGGCGCTGGATGAACGCAAGCGCACCATCGCCGACGGTCTGGCCGCGGCCGAGAAGGGTCGGCGCGAGCAGGAGCTCGGCGAGAAGAAGGCGCTCGAGACCATCAAGAAGGCCAAGCAGGACGCCGCCGAGGTCATCGCGCTCGCCGACAAGCGCGCCGCGGAGATCGCGGACGAGGCCAAGGCCAACGCCAAAGCCGAGGCCGAGCGCATTGTCACCGCCGCCCGCGCCGACATCGGCCAGGAGGTCAACCGCGCCCGCGAGCACCTGCGCCGCGCCGTGGCGGAGCTCGCGACCGCCGGCGCCGCCAAGATTCTGGAGAAAGAAATCGACGCCAAGGCCCATGCCAAGCTCCTCGAAGCCGTGATGAAGCAACTGTAGGGATCCGACGCCATGGCCGAAAGACAGACCGCCGCCCGCCCCTACGCCGAAGCCGCGTTCCGGCTCGCGGCCGAGCGCGGCGAGCTGAAGGCCTGGTCCGAGATGCTCGGCTTCGCCGCCGCCGTGGCGGCCGATGCGGTCATGGCGCGGCTCGCATTCGATCCAAAGATCGGGCGCGCGCGCCTCACCGAACTTTTTCTGGAGGTCTGCGGCAAGCGGCTGAACGCGGAGGCCGGTAATTTCGTCCGGCTTCTGGTTGAAAACCGGCGTCTCACGCTGTTGCCCGAGATCGTGGCGCTCTACGAGGAGCTGCGGGCCGAGGCCGAAAAGCGGCTCGAGGCGACCGTCGTCTCGGCCTATCCGCTGGAGCCGGCGCAGATGAAGGCGATCGAGCAGGCGCTCCAGCACAAATTCGGGCGCGCGATCCATCTGGCCTCGCAAGTGGACAAGTCGCTCTTGGGCGGCGTCGTCATCCGCTGCCAGGACCTGGTGATCGACGGCTCGGCCACCGGCCGCCTGCGGGAGCTCGCGTCGCATTTGAGCCACTAGCGAAGAATTTGGAACCGCAGATAAACGCAGATGAACGCCGATTTTCAAAAACGTTCGGGTTTAGAGCGCTTATCTGCGTTCATCTGCGTTCATCCGCGGTTACACAAATATTTATCTGATACTTTGGGAATGTGCCCATGCAACTGAATCCTTCCGAAATCAGCGATCTCATCAAGGCCAAGATCGAGAAGTTCGAGGCCAAGGCCGAGGCCCGCAACGTGGGCACCGTGGTCGCGCTCACCGACGGCATCACCCGCATCCACGGTCTGTCGGACGTGATGCAGGGCGAGATGATCGAGTTCCCGGGCAACACCTTCGGGCTCGCGCTCAATCTCGAACGCGACTCCGTGGGCGCCGTGATCATGGGCGAATACACCCACATCAGCGAAGGCGACACCGTCAAGACCACCGGCCGCATCATGGAGGTGCCGGTGGGTCCCGAGCTCCTCGGTCGCGTGGTCGATGCCCTGGGCCAGCCGATCGACGGCCGCGGGCCGATCAAGACCAAGCTCACCTCGCCGATCGAGAAGATCGCCCCTGGCGTGATCGCGCGCCAGTCGGTGAGCCAGCCGGTGCAGACCGGCTACAAGTCGGTCGACGCGATGATCCCGATCGGCCGCGGCCAGCGCGAGCTCATCATCGGCGACCGCCAGACCGGCAAGACCGCGCTCGCGATCGACGCCATCATCAACCAGAAGGGCACCGGCGTCCTGTGCATCTACGTCGCCATCGGCCAGAAGGCCTCGTCGGTGGCGAACGTCGTGCGCAAGCTCGAGGAGCACGGCGCCATGGGCCACACCATCGTGGTCGCGGCGACCGCGGCCGAGTCTGCGGCCATGCTGTACCTCGCGCCCTACTCCGGCTGCGCCATGGGCGAGTACTTCCGCGACAGCGGCCAGGACGCGTTGATTATTTACGACGACCTCACCAAGCAGGCCTGGGCCTACCGCCAGATCTCGCTGCTGCTGCGCCGCCCGCCGGGACGCGAGGCCTATCCGGGCGACGTGTTCTACCTGCACTCGCGCCTGCTCGAGCGCGCCGCGCGCGTGAACGCCGAGTACGTGGAAAAGATCACCGGCGGCAAGGTGAAGGGCAAGACCGGCTCGCTCACGGCGCTTCCCATCATCGAAACCCAGGCCGGTGACGTCTCGGCGTTCGTGCCGACCAACGTGATCTCGATCACCGACGGCCAGATCTTCCTCGAGACCGACCTCTTTAACGCCGGTATCCGCCCGGCGGTGAACCCCGGTATCTCGGTGTCGCGCGTGGGCGGCGCAGCGCAGACCAAGATCATCAAGAAGCTGTCCGGCGGCGTGAAGCTCGCGCTGGCGCAGTACCGCGAGCTCGCGGCCTTCGCCCAGTTCGCCTCCGACCTCGACGCCGCCACGCGCAAGCAGCTCGACCGCGGCCAGCGCATCACCGAGCTCATGAAGCAGCCGCAGTACGCGCCCATGAGCGTGGCGCAGATGGCGGTGTCGCTCTTCACCGTCAACGAAGGCTTCCTCGACGACGTGGACGTGAAGAAGGTACGCGCGTTCGAAGACGCGCTGCAGTCGTACATGAAGTCGCAGCACGGCGCGCTGCTGGAGAGCATCAACCAGAAGCCGGAGTACACCGACGATGTCGCGACCAAGCTCAAGGCCGCGCTCGAAGACTTCAAGAAACATCACAGCTGGTAATGGCGCGCGGCTGGATGAAAGAATTCGACCCTCGCGCCTCGACCCTCGTACCTCGGACCTGATTTTATGGCCGTCGGCAAAGAGATCCGCAAGAAGATCAAGTCCATCCAGAACACGCAGAAGATCACGCGTGCGATGGAGATGGTCGCTGCGAGCAAGATGCGCCGGGCGCAGGAGCGCATGCAGGCGGCCCGTCCGTACGCCGCGAAGATATTGAACGTGATCAGCCACCTGCACCACGCGCACCCCGAGTACAAGCACCCGTTCGTGCTCGAGCGCGAGGCCAAGTGCGTCGGCTTCATTATCGTGACCTCGGACCGCGGCCTGTGCGGCGGCCTGAACGCGAACCTCTTGCGCGCCCTGATCGCCGCCATGAAGGAGTGGCATGCGCGCAAGGCCGCGATCGAGGTCTGCACCGTCGGCACCAAGGGCTTCGGCTTTCTCAAGCGCCTGGGGGGGAATATCGTCGCGCATATCTCGCACCTGGGCGACAGCCCGCGGCTCGAGGACCTGATCGGCACGGTCAAGGTGATGCTCGATGCCTACGCCAAGGGCGAGCTCGACCGGCTCTACCTCGTGTATAACCGGTTCGTGAACACCATGTCGCAGGAGCCGGTGCTGGAGCAGTTGCTGCCGCTGCCCGCCTCGGAGCTCGACGGCGAGAAGCTCACGCATTACTGGGACTACATCTACGAGCCGGACGCCAAGGATGTGCTCGATGACCTGCTCACGCGCTACATCGAGTCGCTCGTCTACCACGGCGTGATCGAGAACATCGCCTGCGAGCAGTCGGCGCGCATGGTGGCGATGAAGTCCGCCTCCGACAACGCCGGCACGCTCATCGACGAGCTCAAGCTCCGGTACAACAAGGCGCGCCAGGCGGCGATCACGCAGGAGATCGCCGAGATCGTCGGCGGCGCCGCGGCGGTTTGAGGAAGAGAGAGTTAATATTAATTTTCAACGCAGAGACGCAGAGAAAGTCCTAATGGATAAATCAACCGAAAAACTCCGCGTCCTCTGCGCCTCTGCGACAAGAACTCATATTTTGAGGCATTGAAAGATGGCTAACGGAAAAATCGTGCAAATCATCGGCGCCGTGGTGGACGTGGAGTTCCCGCGCGCGGGCCTGCCCAAGGTCTACGACGCTTTGACGCTCGTGGACGGCGATCTGACGCTCGAGGTGCAGCAGCAACTCGGCGACGGCGTCGTGCGCGCCATCGCCATGGGTTCGACCGACGGGCTGAAGCGCGGCCTCGCCGTGGCCAACACCGGCGCGCCGATCTCGGTACCGGTCGGTATCAAGACCCTCGGGCGCATCATGGACGTGCTGGGGCGGCCGATCGACGAGAAGGGACCGGTCGGGGCCGAAAAGGCCATGCCGATCCACCGCAAGGCGCCCTCGTACGAGGAGCAGGCGGCCTCGGCCGAACTGCTCGAGACCGGCATCAAGGTCATCGACCTCATCTGCCCGTTCGCCAAGGGCGGCAAGATCGGCCTGTTCGGCGGCGCCGGCGTGGGCAAGA
>MFSU01000021.1 GCA_001785115.1 Candidatus Muproteobacteria bacterium RBG_16_65_34 | reverse complement strand
ACCAACCCGAGGAGGTCCTGTGAAGGCTGCAATTCGTGTGCTGTTCGTTGTTTCGGCTATGTCGTTCCTGACCGCGGTCCACGCCGCCGAGGATTCGTACTACGGCGTCAAGGCCGGGTTCATGATGCCCGATGGCGCGGGCATGGACGATGCCATCAACGTCGGTGTGGTGGTGGGCGCCCCCCTGACGGAGCTGAAGCGCTCCGGCGCCGGCATCGAGGGCTCGATTTCGGTCGAGGGCGAGTTCACGATGACGCTGGTCAAGGGCGATATCAATATCAGCATACCGCCCTTCCCCGCTGTGAGCGGCGATTGGGATGTCATGACGCTCGGCGGCTTCGGGGTGTTTCGCAGCGCCGCCATGAACAAGTTTTACTTCAAGGCCAAGGCCGGGATGGTGTACAGCGATACCGATTTCAGCATTTCCGGCGTCTCGGGCTCCGGTTCCGACACGGACATCGTGATCGGCCTCGGCGGTGGCTACAAGCTCGGCAAGCGGGAGAATGTCGAGGTGGAGCTTACCCTGCTCAACGACATGGATTTCCTGAGCGTCGCGTACCACTTCTGACCACGGCCGCGTTTGTACCGCCGTGTGTGAAAACCCCGGTCATCCGGGGTTTTCGTTTTTTTGGTCTTCGTAAAATCGCGTGAGCGATTTTACGTCACCCGGCTGCGTTTCAGCGGTTACGGTCGCTTATCAGCTCTATGTCGAATCGCCTGCGGCGATGATTGAACGGCTACTTGTGGGTGGCTGACCCACGGCGGGTGACTTTTCTTTGCCTGTCCAAAGAAAAGTCACCAAAAGAAAGGACCCCCCGGAATGGCGCGAAGTCCCCCGCGCATCCGCGGCTTTGGGGCCCGGCGCTGCCTCGACGCGCCATCCCTGGCGCGCGAGTCAGGCGCAGACCTCCCGTCTGCGCCCCCTTCGGGGCGCTCGCCCAAAGCCTTGCGGTGCTCGGGCGCGCCATTACGGGGACCCAAAAGCAACACCCATTTGGCCGTTGCCGTTCACAGATGCTTCAGGCCAGCAGATCCTACCCATACAGCACGGCCAAATGGGTGTTTTCCCGGACCCCGTCGGAGCGAGCCGAGCAGCGGAACGCGCTCAGGGGAAGTCGCGAGCCTCCTGTTCGAGCCCGAGCCGCGTTGTTAAGCGGCCGGCGAGTTAGGCGCGCGCCTGAGCGCGCGAGCAGCGCAGGGCACCGCGCGCTGCGCGCGCGGCGAAGCGACCGGGGCGGCCTTTTCTTTGGTGACTTTACTTTTGGCCGCGCAAAAGAAAGACACCTGCCGTGGGTCAGCCACCCACAAGTAGCCCTTGAGCGCCGCCGAAGGCGGCTCGACCAAAGAGCCGTCACGGGCGGGATCGTGCTGAATCTCCGGCGCACTTCAAATGCGTTTCTTACCGGGAATTACTGGGTCCGGACGCGCTACCAGCCCTTTTCTTTCCCACACGGGCACGCGATGAGCCCATTTCTTCCGCGCGGCTAGATCCAGAACGTCGTTTCCGTCATCGCCTTCGAGGCGAGGCGCATGAGCCGCTGGACAGGCTCCGGCAACGGCGCACCGCCGGAGTCGAGGGCCATGGTGGCGTGCCGCCCCTCATCCTCCTTCATCTGATCGAGAATCGCGCGGCTTTTCCGGTCGTGCGGCGGCAGGCGTTCGAGATGCCCCTCGAGGTGCCGGACCACCTGGCGCTCGGTCTCGGCCAGGAATCCGAGGCTCCACCTGTCGCCCGCAAGCCCCGCGGCTGCGCCGACAGCAAACGCGCCGGCGTAGAACATCGGATTGAGGCGGCTCGGGCGCGCGCCCAGCTCGCGCAGACGCTCCGCGGTCCAGGCGCGATGGTCGGCCTCCTCGGCCGCGGCCTGCTCCATCTTTTCGCGCACGTCCGCAAGTCGCGCCGTGACCGCTTGGCCCTGATACAGCGCCTGGGCGCAGATCTCGCCGGCGTGGTTGACGCGCATGAGCCGGCCGGAGAGCTCGCGTTCCTCGGACGTCATCTCGATCTCGGGCTTACCATCGGCCGGGCTCGGCCGCGCCGGGGGCGACGAGGGCCCAAAGACCGTAAGCAGCGCCTGGTCGAGCTGGCCAAGAAACTGGTCGAGGCGGGAGTAGGCGCGGTCAGCCATAGAACCAAGATACAAGGGACGAGGGGCGAGGTACAAGAGACAAGCAGAAGTTTTTACTCTCGTATCTCGTCCCTTGGATCTCGTACCTGTCGCGCAAGAAGCGCGACCGGGTGCACTACCTCGATGTTCATCCCCGCCTCGCGAACGCCCGCCGCGAGGTACAGCGCGCAGCCGATGTTGGAGGTGACCAGGACATCCGGCGCGAGACGCCGGAGATGCTCGATCTTGTCGGCGCGCAGGCGGTGCGCCATGTCCGGCTGAGTCAGATGGTAGGTTCCGGCGGCGCCGCAGCAGAGATGGTTTTCCGGCAGCGGAACGATCTCCGCGCCGGGGATTTTTTTGAGCAGGGCATGGGGTTTGTCCTGTCCGTGCAGCACGTTCGCAAGCGTGCAGGGATCGTGCACGGCGATTCGTTTGGGGAGCGGTTTGAACGCCAGGTTTTCCGGCCAGCCGTGTTCGGCCAGAAATCGGCTGATATCGAAAACTTTTCCGGAAAACGAGCGGGCAGCCGGATCGTCGGGAACGTGCCTACCGTATTCACTGAGTGTGGCGCCGCAGCCGCTCGCGGCGGTGATCAGCGCCTCCGTCCCGTCGCCCGAAAAGATCTCGATGTTGCGACGCATGAGCTGAGTCGCAGCGTCCGGGTCGCCGCTGTGCAGATGCAGCGCCCCGCAGCAGTTCTGTTTCGGCGGCACCTCCACGTCATAGCCCAGAAGGTTGCACAGGCGAATCGTCGCACGCAGGGTTTCCGGATCGGCGAGCGCTGCGACGCATCCGGTGAAAAGTGCCACCCGTCCTTTCCGCTCGCCTTGGGCCGGGTAGACGCCGTGGAAGGACTGAGGGCCCGGGATTGCGGGAAGGTTCGCCTCCAGCTCCGTCAGGCCCAGCCATTTCAGCAATCCGCTCTTGCGCACGAGGCGTTGCAGCCCTGAAACCTGGTAAAGGCGCAAAATCCTGCCCAGCAGGCGCAGGTTGGCCGGCTTGGCGATGAATCCGTTCAGCAACAATCTATGAAGCGGTCGTCCGCGGCCCGTATCGCGGTGCGCGGCCGCAAGCACCGCGCGCGCGGAGACGATCATGTCTCCGTACGGGACAAACGAAGGGCAGACGCGCTCGCATGTCCGGCAGGCGAGGCAGAGCGAGAGGTGCGATTCGAGACTGGTGCTGACCGGCAGATCGTTCTTCGCCAGTGCCAGCATCAATGCCACGCGTCCCCGGGGGGAATCGCTCTCGTTGCGCGATTTGCGATACGTCGGGCAGAGCGGCACGCACAGGCCGCAGGCCACGCACCGCTCGGCGCCAAGTTTTATTGCAGATACGGGATCCAAGGTCCGGGATGCAAGATAGAAGCCTTACGAAAATAACGCAGCGCCGTGAGGTAGAATATCGAGTGCATCTTGTAACTTTCAACTGGTATCCGAGGTTATGTCTTACTACCGGCATCACGTTTTTTTCTGCGTAAACAAGCGCGAGGACGGCAGACCCTGCTGCGCCAACCACGGCGCGCACGCCCTGCGCGACTACGCGAAGGAGAGGGTCAAATCCCTGGGTCTCGCTGGCAAGGACGGCGTCAGGGTGAACACCGCCGGATGTATGGATCGCTGTTCCGAGGGGCCCGTAATCGTCGTGTATCCGGAAGGCACATGGTATACCTATGTGGACAAGGAAGACATTGACGAGATCATCGAGCGGCACCTCATTAGCGGCCAGATCGTGGAACGGCTCAAAATCTGACGTCCTGCGCCAGCCTTCTGCCCTCGAGCGCCCCGTGTCAACCGACCGACGTCCCGTCCGGCGCGCGCTCGGCAATGTGCGACAAAAAGTCACAGACCCTCTCGGGATCTAAATCCCATGGTGCCCCTCTAAGTGACTGACAAGAGGGGATGAGTCGGATCCAGTGTGAACCGGTTTATCAAGTAAAAACAAGCATAAACAATATGTTATGCGTATATTGCCGGTGTCACAGGAACCAATGACAGTTTGAAGTTGACAATAAGTAAAAATATTAGATAATCATAATATATTGAGATGCGTAGTGGCCTGATCCTTGCATCAACTTGAGACGAGTAGAAAGATTTTCGATCGACGGCAGATGGTGACGTCGGTCAGCACGGCTCCTCCATCCTCCTAGTGGTGGTTCGGGCGTGGCCTCCAAGCCACGCCCTTTTTTTTGCCCGGAATTTTCCTGGGACCGTCGGCTTTGACATGCAAGCCAGGTCCGGCTGTCCTATGGGCGAGGATCTCATAAGGATCTGGCGCGCATCTCGTCCCAGTCCCTTGTATCTTGTACCTGCGTTTTGTACTATCCGCGCTCTTTTTCGGCCAATCCCTGCGGTAACGAACCATGAAAACCTATTCTGCCAAGCCGGAAACCGTCAAACGCGACTGGTACGTGGTGAACGCCGAAGGCCAGGTGCTGGGGCGTCTCGCCTCGGAGCTCGCGCGGCGCCTGCGCGGCAAGCACAAACCCGAGTTCACGCGGCATGTGGATACCGGCGATTACATCGTCGTCATCAACGCCGGCAAGGTCCACGTCACCGGCAAGAAGGGCACGGAGAAGGTTTACCACCGCTACTCCGGTCATCAGCGCGGTCTCAAGACCGCCAGTGTCAACGAGATGCGCGCCAAGCACCCGGAACGCCTCATCGAAATCGCCGTGCGCGGCATGCTGCCCAAGGGGCCGTTGGGGCGGCAGATGTTTCGCAAGCTCAAGGTTTACGCCAGCGCCACGCATAAGCATGTCGCCCAGAACCCGAAAGCGCTGACGCTGAGATAAGGAACACCCATGGCTACACAGAACGTCTATTACGGCACCGGTCGGCGCAAGTCCTCGACCGCCCGCGTGCACCTCAAGCCCGGCAAGGGCGCCATCACCGTCAACAAGCGCTCGCTGGATGAATACTTCGGACGCGAAACCGCGCGCATGATCGTGCGCCAGCCGTTCGCGGCGGCGGACATGCAGGAGAAGTTCGACGTCATGGCGAACGTGCGCGGGGGCGGCCCGAGCGGCCAAGCCGGCGCGATCCGCCACGGCATCACCCGCGCGCTGCTTCAGTACGACGAAACCCTGCGCCGCACGCTGCGCAAGGCCGGTTTTGTGACCCGCGATGCGCGCGAGGTGGAGCGCAAGAAGTACGGTTTGCACAAGGCCCGGAAAAGACCTCAGTACTCCAAACGCTAATCGCGTTTGGCAGGGACGAGGGGCGAGATGCGAGGGGCGAGGGTTTAGTTGCTCGGTTAGCATGGAGGCCTTCGAAAAGCTCGATGTCTGGCGGCGTAGTTCGCGGCTATGCGTGGAGCTCTTCTGTGAGCTGCGGGCCAGCAAGGATTGGGGATTCAGAGATCAGATCACACGGGCTGCGCTTTCCGTGCCTTCGAATATTGCAGAAGGCTATGAGCGCGGCTCGCGCAAGGAATATGTTCAGTTTTTGCGGATAGCGAAGGGGTCGTGCGGAGAGGCTCGACCGCAGCTTTACATTGGGCGGGAAGCGGGGCTGTTGAACGAGGCGCTGGCGAAGAAACTCATTCGCGAGACAACCGAAATCAGCCTCATGCTGGGTGCGATGATCGCCAAACTTTCCAAGCAGCATTGAAGCGCGTAACCTTCCCTCGACCCTCGTATCTCGCCCATCGTACCTATCTTCTTGGGGGATCGTCTAACGGCAGGACAACAGACTCTGACTCTGTTTATCTAGGTTCGAATCCTAGTCCCCCAGCCAAAACATAAAGGCTCGCGTAAGCGAGCCTTTATGTTTTGGCGGTTCAATGGGGACTAGGATGAGAACCCTTGGGTTCGACGAGGATCGCCGGGAGCGATCCCGAACAGCGGAGCGCAGCGACGCTGGCCCCGAAGGGGCGAGGACCAGGGATGGTCCGAGTAATCCTAGTCCCCCAGCCAAAACATAAAGGCTCGCGTAAGCGAGCCTTTATGTTTTGGCTGGTTCAAGGGAGGTGAGCAAGCTGTCCGGATGTACCGCAGGCGGCTACAACTCAAGCACCGTTCGAAGCTCGCGCACCGTTGCGATGCGCTGGCCATCCCACACGTACGCCAAATGCGCCCCTTGGCGTGCCGGTGACATCGCCTTCGGGCGAAACACCGCCGCACACGCTCCGCCTTCGTGGCGAACGCTCTGGTAATAAATCCCCCGGGAACCGGACTCGCGCAGCGTCCGCCCGAGCTTCTGCGAGGCGCTGTAGCTGTCCGGGTCGTACCATTCGGCGTGCCGGCGCCGAGCGGTACGGATATCGTGAAAGAGCGCATCGAGATCGGCATGGTAGACCCGCATCTCAAGCGTCATCGGCGGCTCACTGGAATCGCGCATGAATCGCTCGCGGTGATAAACCGTTTCGCGGATCGCGGTTTCGAGTGCACGTGCGGCGTAGTAGACGCCATAACTCCCGTCGCTGAAACGCGAACCGCGCGGATTGAGGTGTGTGAACGCCGCCATGATCGGCGTGGTGCCGGGCCCCGAGACCCGCTCCTCGGGGGCGACGAGCGAAAGTTCACCGATCTCCTCGCGAAGCCTCGGGTTGGTGAGGGATTCGATGTAATACACCGCCTCGAGGTCGGCGGGATTCGACACGCGGTCGAAAAGCCCGATCGCCGGAAAGCGGCTCGAAACGACCCGGGCGGACGCCTTCCACGGTTCGCGCCGCCGCGCGATGCTCAGCTCCATCCGCGTTCGGCGTCGAGGTGCTGGCGCACCACGTAAAGGTCGGCGACCTGCCCCGCTCCCATCCGCTCGATCGGAGCTCGCCCACCGAAAACCGGGTTGCGGTTGGGCCGCTTCACCCAGCCGTCCGCGGCCTTGGGGTCCGGCAGAAGAATCTGCAATGCCTTGTAGATGCCAAAGAGGTAGGAAAGCCGCTCCATCGTGTCGTGGGACAGACGCGCCTGTTCCGGGGCGCGCTTCCAACGGTAGTACGTCGCACGCGGCACGCCAAGAAGCCGAAGTCTCAGCGGCTCATCAATGCCCCATGCTTCCATGATCCCGAAAAAGGTCCGAAGGCCGGGACCCGAAAGGTTCTTGGGTGCTCGTGCAGCGATCGCCGTATTTGTTCGCATAGCGCCCTCCAAAACCCGACAGTCTCAAACGCGATATAATTGTAAACATAGTCTCGCTTGAGACTATGCGCAAGAACCCGCGGCAGGCAACCCCTAGTCTCTTCCAATTATGGTATGAGTCTGAACGGGGGTGCCCCCGTGTCAGCATGACGTGAGACACCTTCTATGTGAATTTGCTGTAGAAAGGAAGGTAACGATCATGGCCGTGGAGATGCAGGCCTTGTCTGAAGCAGAAGCGGTACGGAGTTCGGCCTGTCTGCAACAGGCAGATGGGTAGTACCCCCGACCCGGAGGTGGCAGCGTTGCCCAAGCGGCGACGCTTTTCAGCCACGTACAAGCGCGGCATCGTGCGTGCGGCCGCCGCCTGCAAAGAGTCCGGGGAGATCGGTGCGCTGCCGCGCCGGGCAAGGAAGGTGTCTCACGTCATGCTGACACAGGGGGCCTGGTGTCGCTATGAATATGGTTCCTGACACTCATGGCACTCTAGCCGGCTATACCAACGGCAGGTATACTTTTGTATAGATGACCTGGACCGTCATCCTCACCGGACGTGCCTACAAGCAGCTCAAGAAGCTGCCCACCACCATCCAGGACCTGGCCGATGCGGCGATCCACGATCTCGAAGCCGCCGGCCCGAAGCCGATGGGCTGGGACGTGCGCAAGACCGGCGATGACGAGTACCGGCTGCGGCTCACCTACCGGTATCGCATGCGCTACCGGGTCGTGGGCGGGCAACTTCAGATTGAAGTGTTTTACCTGGGACACAGGAAGGATGCATACCGATGAGCCACGCCGTCAAAATCCACCACCCGCTGGGCGATGTGCGCATTGCACCGTCGAACAAGATCAGCGTCACGCGCCTGAAGCGCGTGATCCGAAACGCCCTCGATGATTACCTCGATGAGGTACGCGTGCCGGCGGCGCTGGTGCATGCCGAAGCCAAGACTCGGCATGCCGACGCCTACCGCACGCCGGGCTACCACCTGAAGCTCTATCGCCTGCGTGCCGGGCTCTCACAAGTTGCGCTGGCGCAAAAGGCGAAGATGCTCCAGCACCACCTCTCCGAGATGGAGCACAACAAGCGCTCGATCGGCAAAACGATCGCCAAGCGGCTGGCGCAAATCTTGGGTTGCGACTACCAGAAGCTGCTCTGACCTGCCCTCGCACAAGGGTAACGGGTCTTGAACTGAGAGGGCGAAGGTGTCAGGAACCGTTTCCGTTCTCTCACCATATGGGTGCGCCAAGCAGTCATTCAAACCAGTTGATTCATCTGCGTCCCGCCACTAAATCGACGGTACCGCCGTGCCAATTTGCAGTCCCTTTGTGTCGATTTAGTGGCG
>MFSU01000020.1:11272-13957 GCA_001785115.1 Candidatus Muproteobacteria bacterium RBG_16_65_34 | reverse complement strand
TACAAAGAAAAGCTACCTGCCGTGGGTCAGCCACCCACAAGTAGCTTTTAAGCGCCGCCGAAGGCGGCTCGACAGAAAGCGCGGGTACGCGATGAGCCTACCTACCCAGCCCGCCTGAATCGTTCGTGCATCTTGGCGATCGCGACGTTGGATTGTTGCAGCCTTGTGGTCAACATGCGCGACAGATTGAGCATGATGATTCCGAAAATTTTAGGATGCTTTTCATATAACGCGAAAATCGTGTCCTGATCGATGATGAGCAGGTCTACGGTTCCCGAGGCGATAATATTGGTCATGCGCCGGCTCTCATTGGGGAGCACGGTCTCTCCCAGGGCCTCGCCTTTGTTCAATACCGTGATTTCTATTTCTCGCCCATCCACGATCTTGGTCAGGCGAACCTTGCCGGACAAGATCACGTAAAAATCGCGACCGAGGTCGTCTTCTTTCAGGATCGTCTGACCGTCCTCGAACCTCTCGACATAGCAATCCTTCACGACGCGCTCGATTTCATCGTCGAGAAGCTCGAAGAACAAGAAACATCTCTTGATTTGATCGGGGGTCGCCATCGTCAACCAGCCTTTTCTGTTCTCGAACGGACCTCGGGCATCTCCAGTCAGGCGTTACCCTGATTCGAAGCCGGGTTGCGGAACTGCTGACTGATATTTTCGAGCAGCTTGATCATTTTCGAAAAGGCATCGGTTTGCTGGCTCTCACTTCCGCTGCTTCGAGCGATTTCCGAGGAAGGGTCGTTGATTTTCTGGTCGATATTCTCCAACAACACGATCATCTGGGAAAAGGCTTCGGCTTGCTGATTCACACCCTTGCCGCCATGAACAAAATACCAAAGGAACTCAAGGCAATCTTCCACCCGGCGGGCGATGGAGTCCCGGACCATGCTGATCGGAAAAAGCGTATTGAGGAGGCTCACGAGTAGCGAAAAACCGATACCGGCAATCGACGCCTGCATCGAGAACGCAACATCCTTTACAAAGAGCGAAAGCACGCCCGAGGAGCTGGACAGGTTATTGAAATCAATCTCCGCGATCCGGGGCAGCGCATTGTTGATTCCAACAAAGGTGCCGAAGATCCCCAGCACCACAAAGATTCCCGGGAGCACGTCGATCAGGCGGATCAGGCTGTCTATAGGAAATACGTTATGCAATCTGACCCAATGAGCGTCTTTACCCATGACTCTCTGGGTGAGTTGGTTGAAATTGGGTTTTTGCTTGGCCTTGAACGCATTGGTCTCGCTCTTCAGACTATGAATGAGACTCTGACTGCCTCCGGCATATTCGCGCACGGACATGACCTTGCGCGTGGAGTTATCGTCAATGTCGGACATTTTCACGCGCACACCGCGGCTTGGAAGGTGTGTCGCCACTTCATCCAAGAGGCCTTCGACGTATACCTCGACGTCGTCGACTTTGACTTTTCCTATGTCATCCCTTTCGACTCGCTTTTCGATTTCTCGAGTAAAGGTAGCGTAATAGAGCTGATCCTCTTTACTGGCTCGATGAGCCAGGAACCGAAGCCCCAGGGCAACAATCAGGACAACCGACATCGCCTCCAGGAGGGATGTAGAAGTGACGATCATTAGATATTGCATGATTGATATCCCTCTGTTAACTCGTTAATTGCGCCTCGCGCATGCTCTGTATTTCCATCTTTTCCTAGAAAGAACCGAACATGTTGAGGAGCCTGCCAAATATGCCTTTTTCCTGGTTCATCGCCGTCGTCATCTTGTTCACCGTTCTGTCAACATTTTCATCTTCGCTTGCCAGCGTGAAACTGATTTCAACTCGCCGAGAACGCCAACAACTGTAGATACCGCACTCCTCCTTGTCTTTCTTGTTGTCTTCGTTTTTCTCCAAAACAAGCGGGTGCGTGAAGCTCTTGCCGGATGTCTTGACTTTGCGGCGCAAGACGGCCTTGAAGTCGTAATTCACTATTTTGTCCCCGACAATATAGCGGGTGATCTCAAGCGCACGATTGGAGCTCAAAATGAGGTTGTATTCATAAGCCTTGTACGGCGCCGTCTCCGGGTCTACGTACCCATGATAGTACGGGCTGGCGTGCCCTACGACGTTTACCGCGGAGATGTTGTCCCGGACTTGTGGATCCCCGAACAGCTCATCCGTGTATGCCGGAATAACCCGGTTGAGCTTAGCTATCATTTCCGCTCTCAGACGATAGCTATCGTGCTGGAATAAAAAGGCGTCATCCAGTAACAAGGTGATGCTTCCCGTTCTTTCATCCGTGATGACATCCAGACCCATGTTCTTAAATCGCTTGGACAGATTCTTGCCAATGGTGCCCCGCATGCCGCCGGCAGGCGCGCTCGCTTCATAGATCTGTGGCGGCGCGGCCTTGAGTTGCGCATTTTCGGCCAGTGCGTCGGCGAGCTTGCGGGATTTGTTGTCAAGGTCGTTCTCCAGCTTGCGAATCGTATCACCGAGCTGGCCGGACTTATCCTGGTCTGGCCGCAGCGCGACCTTGAGAGATCCGGGTGTTGCCTTCAATTGGGCCAGCTCTTTCTCGGCCAGATTTTTCCTGGCTGCAAGTCCTTTTATTTCATCTTCCTTGCCTTTCAACTGATCCGCCAGCCCGAGTTTCTGTTTTTCCAACTCGCCGCCCTTGCCCTTGGCCAACTCCAGTTCGCGCCCGAGCGCATCGGCCTTGGCCTTC
>MFSU01000020.1:0-11063 GCA_001785115.1 Candidatus Muproteobacteria bacterium RBG_16_65_34 | reverse complement strand
TTCGTCGCCTCTTCCCTTGAGTTGGTTCTCCAGCCCGAGCTTGTGTTTTTCCAGGCCGGCGATGTTGTTCTTCGCGGACTTCAGCTCTCCTCCGAGGGCATCGGCTTTGGCCTTCATTCCCGCCAGGTCTCTTTCAAGCGAACTTTTTTCAGCTGAGAGACCTGCCAGATCACTGCCTTTACGCTTCAGCTGCTGCTCCAATCCAAGCTTCTGCTTTTCCAGCTCCCCAGAGTTGCCGTCCGCCAACGCCAACTCGTTTTCGAGAGAGCTGGCTTTCGTCTGCACGCGTGCGAGCTGTTTCTCAAGCTTTCCTTTCGCATCAGCGAGTCCTTTGACTTCTTTGGATCTATCCCGGAGCGTTGCCTCCAGCCCAAGGTACAGACTGTTGAGGCTTGAAGACTTCAGCTTTTCCGATTCGAGTTGCTTGTTGAGCGAGTCGGTTTCCCGGTGCAGCGACGCGGCCATCCCTTCGGCCTTCCTCTTTTCGGCCTCCAGGTCGCCGAGATGATGTTTCAACTCGACAATCTGATTGTCCGTGGTCTTTACCTTGTCGGATTCCGCCCGGAGCTTCGATTTTGTACTCTCCAAGCCCTTCGAAAGGTCGTCCCTCGCGGTTTTCAGGTGTTCAATCTCTTTGTCTGTAAGCCGGCGTTCCTCGACCGATCGCTGCTCCGTTTCCTTGATCTTCTGCTGCAACGCGGCTCGGCGTGACTCCAATTCCTTGATTTGCGAATTCTTCGAGTCTACGTGTTGATTGACCGCCGCGATCTTGTCTTTGAGCTTTTGCTCGGTGCTCTTGTTTTCATCTGCCAACTGCTGTTTGCTCTTCTGCAAATTGGCTATCTCCGAGCGTTGGCGCTCAGCAGACTTTTCCAGATCGCCGACCTGTTGTTTCAGGCCCGACTCCGCTTGCTTGTTGGCTTTGGCCAGCTCATCCACGTTCTTCACGGACTGCTTCAATCGAGTCTCGAGATTATTGACTTCCACGGTCAAAGCCTTTTTGCCTCGAGTTGCATTTTCGATCTCGCCGCCGACTTTAGTGAGCTGAACCGTCAGATTCTGGATGGTCTTCGCTTGATTGTTGGACTCTTCCTTTCTGGATTTGAGTTGTTGCGCTACCTTGCTTAAAAGAACATCTCGCTTCGCCTGTTCTTTTAACAGAGATTCGATTTCCTTCTTGTGGCTTTCCATGTTGTTCACGAGCTCATTGAGCTCTTTGGCTCTCTGGCTCACCGCTTCCTGAGCTCTTTTTATGTCCGTGATGGTACTTTTGACCTTGGCGGTCTTTTCATTGACCTCCTTTTGGATGGACGCAGGAATCTCGCCTTCGAGATAGTTTTTCTGGGCTTCTTTGGTGTTGGCCGTCTCGACCGTAGACAGGGTGAGTTTCAAGACGGCGACGACGAACATCACCAGAAAGATCACCGACAGACCGGTCCACAAATCGGCGAACGACGTCCAGACGCTTCCGCTGGCTCTGTCTTGTCCTAATTGAGATCCTGTAGCCATCTGGTTTGTCCCTCTTCTATTTCCGTTCTATTCCTTGCATTAGCGTATAGTCGGACTACGCCAATATAACTTTAGCTCGCTTCTAGGAAGTTTTTGTTGGCGCTACATCCGTTTCACAAGAGTGCCAGCACTTTCCATGCCAAGCCCACGAAGTGCAGGACAATCCCACCAAGTCTGCAAAGACGACTCAAGGCGCCAAGACGCGGCACGACCCGAGCGTATCGGAACCTTTTCTATTCAGCAGTTTGTTTGCGGTAGGGATGCGCATTGCCACAAGCCGCGCACCGATGCGGGCGAGCACTAGCGGCGCACTCGGCGCGAACGTCGGGTGTTTGGCGTCAAACGTTTGACGTACGCGCTCCGCGCCGGGGACGCGCGAACCCGGATCTGCGTCCGGTGCGTACGTTGCCGGTCCGCGTTCGCCTCGGTCCTCGCCCTTGGCAGACCGGACTCCCGGCGAGATGCGCAACACCCGGTACGACATGCTACATTTGGACTGGATGCAGCATATGGGGTACTCAAGGGCGCCGTCGCGCCCGCCGCTCAATATCCGCTCGATTGTGCCGATAAGATAAATCGAGCCAGTTCATTGGATGGTGAAATCAATTTAAATCGACCGCGAGGCAGGCCAATCCAATTTATGGTTCGCGATGAAATCCGGGAGAACGCTCCATACCTCATCGCACCCTGGATGATTCCGGTCGGGGTCATGCCTGCCGCAAGCGGCGGGTAATATCGGATTCATGTTGTCAATGAAGCACTGAAACCGAAGATGCGGGTATTTAATTATGGCTAATACAATGACGGCTAACACCGATTTGCCCAGAATACTTTGTGTGGACGATGAGCCCAACATGCTTTCTGCGCTGAAACGGCAGATGCGCGCCAAATACAATATCGTCACGGCGGAGAGCGCCCAGGATGCTTTGGGCATACTGAAAAACGACGGGCCCTTCGATGTCATCATTTCCGACTTTCGCATGCCTCAAATGGATGGAGCGGAATTTCTGACGAAAGCCAAAGAAATCGATCCAACGGCCACGCGCATCCTGTTGACAGGTCAGGCGAGCCTGGAGGGACTGCAATCGGCCGTCAATAACGGCCAGATATACAAGATATTATTGAAACCTTGTTCAGCCGAAGATCTGCGCGACGCCATGTCCGGCGCGATGAAGCAGCGCACGGAAAGAAAAGCTACCAATGAACAGATCGACGAGATGCTGAAATCGTTGGTGGGGTAACGCTCCGGAAGATTCTCGGAGCACAAAAAAGGTGTCAGGAACGAATGGCACTTACTTAGGCGGTTCCACCATCAATGTAGGGTGGGTTAGGCACGCAGTTTGTGCCGTAACCCACCAGATATGCCGCCAGGCACTCATTAAAAAAGGCGTTGTGTTGCTACGCAACGCTTGGTGGGTTACGCAAAAAACGCTAACCCACCCTACATTTCTGCTTAAGTTAGTGCCATTGGTTCCTGACACCTTTTTTGTATCAGCGCCGTCGCCTCGCTCTTCGTGGCGCGCAGCGTTCGTTCGGCGTCCTACACCGTCGCCCGGCGGATCTGGCGCTTGAGGCCGTGGATCTGGCGCAGGACACCCCGGAGCTGAACGCGGTCCTTGGACGCGAGGATCTCGTCGCGCTTTTTCTTGAGCTCGTGGATGCGCGCCTTGACGGCCGTCTTGTCGATGCCCACCACGTCATGGTGCGCGTGCATGTCGAGGCTCAGCGCCGTGCACAGCGCCTTGAGCAGATGATCCTTGTTCATCTGGGTCGCGCCCTCGACCGCCTCGTGCTCGATACCCTTGGCGATCTCGCGAAGCTCGGCGACGGTTTTATGTTTCAGCTCTTCGTAGGTGTGGGCCATGGTGATGGTTCCTCCTTAAAGTGGGTCTTGTGCGGCGTCCTGATTTCAGGGGCCGCGACGGAAATCCTAGCACAGCCACGACCGTTTTCCGCAACCCCCGCGCCACCCTTTCCCCGCGACCAGGACACGTGCCAGATCGGCATGAGTCTGTTATATATCGTGCATGAAGGTTTTGGTCCTTGGGAGCGGCGTGATCGGGGTCACGGCCGCCTATTATCTCAACCGCGCGGGTCACGAGGTAACCGTCGTGGACCGCCAGAACGAGCCGGCGCTGGAGACGAGCTTCGCCAACGGCGGCCAAATCTCCTGGGGCGCCGCCAGCCCATGGGCTGCGCCGGGGATTCCGCTCACGGCGCTCAAGTGGCTGCTGCGGCCGCACGCGCCGCTGGTGCTGCGGCCGCGGCTCGATCCGGCGATGTGGGCCTGGCTCCTGCGGATGCTGCGCAACTGCACGAGCGCGCGCTACGCGCGCCACAAGGAGCGCCTGCTGCGCCTGGCGCGCTACAGCCACGAATGTCTCGTCGCACTGCGTAAGGAAACCGGCATCCGCTACGACGAACGCGCGCACGGGGTGCTGGTCCTGCACCGCAAGGCGCGCGACCTCGATCGGGCGGCGCGCGACAGCGCGTTGCTCGATCGGTTGGGCATTGCCTACCGTGTACTCGATCGCGCGGGTTGCGTCGCGCACGAACCGGCGCTCGCCGCGGTGTCGGAGAAAATCGCCGGAGGGGTGCTGTTTCCGAACGACGAGTCGGGCGATTGCCGCATGTTCACCGAGCGACTCGCTCAGGCTGCGCAGCAAAACGGCGTGCGCTTTCTCGCCTCCACCGCCATCGCGCGGCTTGCGGCGGCGGGCGGGCGCATCGAACATGTGGTCACCGACCGCGGCGCGCTGACCGCCGATGCGTATGTCCTCGCCTGCGGCAGTTACTCGCCGCTGTTGCTGCGCCCGCTCGGGATCCGGCTTCCGGTCTATCCGGTCAAGGGCTATTCAATCACGGTCCCGGTGACGAATGAGGCCGGCGCGCCCCAGGGCACGCTCACCGATGAGACCTACAAGGTCGTCATCACGCGCCTAGGCGATCGGTTGCGCGCGGCCGGCACCGCAGAGCTCGCGGGCTACGATCTTCAACTTCGGCCCGCGCGACTGGCGACGCTCGCGCTGGTCGTGCGCGACCTCTTTCCCGCGGCCGGCGATCTGGCGCGCGCCGAGCCCTGGGCGGGACTGCGGCCCATGACGCCCGACAACCCGCCGGTGCTCGGGGCGACGCCCTACAAGAATCTCTACCTCAACACCGGCCACGGCACGCTCGGCTGGACCATGGCCTGCGGCTCGGGGAAGGTGCTCGCCGATCTGGTCTCGGGGCGCGCGCCCGAGATCGATCTCGAAGGACTGACGCTGGCGCGCTTCGCCTCGCGAAAGACAAGAATGAAAGAATAGACAGGATTAACAGGATTTCTCAGGATTTACAGGATTAGAACAAAAACGACTCAAGACTCCAGACTCAAGACTCCAGACTATTTTCAGCGATGATGAAACGTGGAATCGACCTGTTGTGGCTGACGCTCTTCGCTGCCGCCATGGCGCTGACGGAAGCGGCGATCGTCATCTACCTGCGCGCGCTCTACTATCCGGAAAATCCGCTCGCGATCTTCCCGCTTCGATTGCTCGACGAGGCGCACTTGGGGCTCGAGCTCGCGCGCGAGGCGGCGACCATGGTGATGCTGCTCGCGGTCGCGTGGCTGTCGCAGGCCGGCTTCATGCGCCGCTTCGCCGCGTTCTTGGTTCTGTTCGGAACCTGGGACATCTTCTACTACGTGTGGCTCAAGCTCATCCTCGGCTGGCCGGTGGAATGGCTCGAATGGGACGTGCTGTTTCTGATTCCCTGGCCGTGGGTCGGTCCGTGGATCGCGCCGGTTGCGATCGCCGTCTTGTTCGCGGCCTGGGGCGGTTTCGCCCTGGCTTCGGGGCGCGGCTATCGCGCGGACCTATCCGCCGCGGCGTGGTTTTGCGTCGGCGCGGCGCTCGCACTCGGCGCCTTCCTCGCGCCGGCGATGCCCCTGATTCCAAAAGGCGCCGAGGCCTTTCGCGGCTGGACGCCGGAAGGCTTTCCGTGGGCGCTGTACGCGGGCGGAGTTCTGCTCATGGGCGTGGGATTGCTGCTCGCGCTGCGTCGGCCGCGAGCGTAGTCGCTTCCTTTATCTGCGCGGTTTCGCTTGTGCGCGGGCGTGTAATACTCTGGCGCTGTGCGCAATCGTGCGGGTGATTTGTCGAATCGCCTGCGGCGATTCGACAAAAGCGCACAACAACTGAAACGCAACCCCCCGCGACTTCAGCGTGGCGCCGCCAACACAGCGTCCGCACGAAACAGACCGACGACAGTCTTCGCGTCCACGATCTCGCCGCGGCGGGCGCGATCGAGGGCTTCGGCGAAGGGGAGCCAGTGAACCTCGATCAACTCGTGCGTCTCGGTGGCGCTCGGCACCGGCGTGAGCTCGCGCGCGAGGAACAAATGAATCACTTCGGTGAAGACGCCGGGCGAGCTGAGCATCCGCCCGAGCGGCTCCCAGCGCGCCGCGCTCAAGCCCGCCTCCTCCGCAAGCTCGCGGCTCGCGGTCGCCAGCGGCGCTTCGCCCGGATCGAGCTTGCCGGCGGGAAGCTCCCAGACCCAGCCGGCCGCGGCGTGGCGATATTGGCGCAACAAGCAAACGTTCAGGCTCTCATCGAGCGCCACCGCCGCCGCGCCGCCCGGGTGATGCACGATCTCGAGCTCAGCGGTCACGCCGTTCGGAAGCCTCACCTCCTCCAGCTCGAGGCGGACGATGCGGCCCTGGTAGATCGTGGTGCGTTTGTCCGTCATCACCACTTCACCACATGCACCGGCGCAAGTGCACGGCCGAGGAACCGCTCGCCGATTTGCTGAAACCGCTGCGGCACGTCGGTGACGAAGAACTCATGGCGGGCCGTGCCGTCGGTGCGGGTAAGTCCGCGCTCGCGCAGCAGCGCCTCGGTCCGCGCCGCCACGGTCTCGGCCGAGTCCACGAGCCGCACGCCCGCGCCCGCCACTTGCTGGAGCAGGGGCTTCAAGAGCGGGTAGTGGGTGCAGCCGAGCACCAGCGTATCGACGGACTGGGCCAGCACCGGGGCGAGATACTCCTGCGCCGTGAGGCGCGTGACCGGATGATCGAGCCAGCCCTCCTCCACGAGCGGCACGAGGAGCGGACAGGCCTGGGAGACGATTCGGATCGCGGGGTCGTGGCGGTGGATCGCGCGGTCGTAGGCCCCGCTCGTTACCGTGGCGAGCGTGCCGATCACGCCGACGGACTTGTTGCGCGTTGCCGCGGCCGCGGCCTGTGCGCCGGCCTCGATCACATCGAGCACCGGCACCGGGGCAAGGTCGGCGATGGCGCGCGCCGCCACGGCCGCCATGGTGTTGCACGCGACTATAAGAAGCTTCACCTGCTTCTCCAGCAGAAACTGCGCGATCTGGAGCGCGAAGTGCGCGATCGTTTCCTCCGACTTGATGCCGTAGGGCACGCGCGCGGTGTCGCCGAAGTAGAAGATGCGTTCGTTGGGCAGGCGCTGCATCAGGGCGCGCGCGACGGTGAGCCCGCCGACGCCGGAATCGAACACGCCGATGGGGAATTCGGGGCGCGTGGTCATGCGGTTCCGGTCTTATTTGTACCGGAGCTTGAAATAGAGGATCGTGAGCGCCAGCGCCAGCGTGACGGTGTTGGCGATGACGATCGGGGCCGAACCGATAGAGACGCCGTAGATGAGCCAGAGCACGAGGCCGGTGCTGAACAGGGCGAACATGCCGAGCGAGATATCGTGCGTCGAACGGGTGCGCCAGATCTTCACGACCTGGGGAACGAAGGCGACGGTGGTGAGCGCGCCGGCTGCAAGGCCGAGGAGGTTGGTGAATTCCATCGCGCGCTATTCTACCCGCTCCCGCCGCCCGCGTGGTCCTCGGTGCGATAATCCGCAAGCTCCCGCAGCACGGCGGTCGCATAGGTGCCCGCCGGCAGCGAGAATCGCAGCCGCAACGTGGCGGCATCGAACCATTCGGCCTCGATCTCCTTCGGGATCACGCGCAGCGCGCGGCGCTCCTGCTCCAGGCCCGCCGCCTCCAGCCCCGTGGCAAACCCGGAATGTTCCGCGGCGATCGCCTGCTCCAGATCGCGCACGCGGCCCTGGGTCGGAAGCTCGCCCCGGCCCCACAGCGGCCCGCTCGGGTGGATGTCGCCCTCACCCAGCCGGCGCAAGAGCGTTTCGTCTATCGCCTCGGGCACAAAGAAGCTGCGACTGCCGTTCAGGATCATGACATCGCCTTCGAGCATCCGATCCCAGGTGCCGTCCGCCACCCGTCGCGCGAGCACCTCGTTGAAGAGCCAACTGCGCGCGGCGGAGAGATAAATGCCGCGCAGCTTGCGGTCGCCGCTCGTGTCCGCCCCGGAAAACATCGCCCGCGCCCGTTCGAGGTTGCCGCCCTCACGCCCGAAGCGCTGCTCGCCGAAGTAATTGGGCACACCGCGGACGCGCAGCTCTTCGATCCGGCGCGTGGTGGCTTCGCGATCGCCCGTGCACTCGCGCAACACAATGGTGAAACGGTTACCCGCAAGCGCGCCGATTCTCAGCTTGCGCGTGTGGCGCACCGCCTCGAGCACCTCGAGCCCGGGCGGCAGCGCCGAAATCTCCGGCGTGCGCCCGGGCAAGTGCAGGCTGAACCATTGCACGGTCACCGCATGCCGGTCCTTCATGCCGGCGTAGCTGACATCGCGGCGCGCCACGCCCGCGGCCTTCGCGAGGATCTGGGCCGCGCGGTCGGTGTTCAGCCCGCGCTTGCTTATCTTGAGCCACAGGTGTTCGCCCGCACCCGCGGGCGTGAACGGCATCTGCTCCTCCACGACGAAATCCTCGGGCGCGGCGCGCAGCCGGGCGTGGATCAGCGGAGCCGGCGCGCTGCGCGGCCAGTCATCCGCCATGCGGCTGACCGCCGGGCCGAGCGGTGCGCCGGTGGCGTCCATCAGTTCCGCATCTCGCGGTGCCCGGCCACGACGACCTCGAAGACGGACCGCGCCGGCGCGTAGCGCAGCAACTCGCCGCGCGCGAGGTCGAAGTACCAGCCGTGCAGGGACAGGCGTCCCCGCGCCACCGCCTCGCGCACGAACGGAAAGGTCGCCAGATTGCGCAGCGAGATCCGGATCGCCGCCTGCTCGCAGGCCGCCGCCTGGGCCTCCACGCTCGCCTGAGGCAGCGCCGCCTGCACTTCGCGCCGTGCCTCCTCCGCAATGGACATCCACGGCGAAATGAACTCGCCGCCGCCGATATCGCCCAGGAGCGCGCGGATGCCGCCGCAGCGGACGTGCCCCATGACGATGACGTGCTCGACCTTGAGGATACGCACGGCGAACTCGAGCGCCGCGCTCGTGCCGTGGTAGCCGCCGCCCGCCTCGCACGGCGGCACCAGATTGGCGACGTTGCGCACCACGAACAGGTCGCCCGGGTCGCAGTCGGTGACGATCGCGGGATCCACGCGCGCGTCGCAGCAGGCGATCACCATAATCCGGGGCGATTGGCCCTCGCGCGTCAGACGCTCGAACAACGCGCGCTGCTCGCCGAAATGGGCGGCTTGGAACCGCCGGAAGCCTTCAATGAGATCTTCGATATTCTTCATGTCCGGGGTTTCATCGGGTGAGCCCGGCGTAAAGCATGGGCAGCCGCTCGGGCAGGCGACTCACGTGGTCCACCACCGTGTAGCCGCGCGGGCCGAAGATACGCGCGACGTAGTCGTCGGCCTGCGGATCGAGCGTGAGGCAGTAGGTCATGACGCCGCGCGCGGCGAGCTCCTCCACGGCCTTCTTCGTATCCTGGCGCAGGTACTGGGGATCGCGCACGTCGATATCGGCGGGCTCGCCGTCGGAGACGAGCAGGATCACTTTCTTCTGCTGCGGCTGGCGCTGCAAGAACGACGCCGCGTGCCGCAGCGCCGCGCCCATGCGCGTCGAAAGCCCGCCGCGCATGCCGGCGAGCCTGGCCTTCACAGCGTCGTCGTAGTCGTCGCCGAAATCCTTAAAACGAAAATATTGCACATCGTGTCGGCCGTCGCTCGCGAAACCGTGGATCGCGAACGGATCACCCACGCCGTCGATGGCCCAGGAAAGGAGCGCCGTGGCCTCGCGTGCGAGCTGGATCACGGGCTTGTCGCTGTCACCCAGTTTTTCGTTGGTGGACTCGGAAAGGTCGAGCAACACCAGCACCGCCAGATCGCGCAGCTTGCGGACGTAGCGCACGTTGATACGCGGGTCGGGTGTCTCGCCCATGCGGATGGCGATCAGGGCGCGGATCGCGGCGTTCAGGTCAATGTCGTCGCCGTCCTCCTGGCGGCGCAGCCGCACCACGCCGCGCGGCTGAAGACCGTCAATGATATGCCGCAGGCGCGCGGCGATCGGCTTGTTGGCCGCGAGCAGGCGATCTATGTCCGCGGGGTCGCCGCGCCCCTGGCGCCGCTCGAGCACCGTCACCCAGTCGGGGCGATGGAGCTGGACCTGATAGTCCCACTCCGGATAGTGATAGGGCTCCGAGACCGGCTCCTTGCCTTCGAGCCGGTTGAGTGAGACGCCGGGCGGATCGCCGTCGCGGTAGAACTCGGATTCGAGAGTCCAGATCTCCTGGGCGTCGTCGCCGGCGAACTCATTGTCCACCTCGTTCGCCATCTCGACCGCACTCACCTTGCGGCGTACCTGCTTTTGGCTCGCGGGCACATATTCGGCCTCGTGCCAGGCGATCTCGTCGTAGAACCAGCTATAGCGGTTGTCGTCGCGATAGGGAATCGCCAGGGTCTCGAGCACACGCAGCGAGGGGATCGCGCCGCGCTCGTTCAGGCGGTTGTAAAAGGTCACGCCGAGGTCCCACGAGAGCTGGTTGTCGCCCGGCCGTGCGGCAAACTCCGCACGGAAGGCCGCGGCCGCATCCTGCACCCAGGGATCGGCGTCGGAATGATCTTCGTCGAGCAGCGCGTGCGCCAGGCGCGCCAGCAGCGCCACGGCCGGATCGGTCGCGCCCGTCTGGCCGTGAAACTGAAGCCACAGCGCTTTGAGGCCCGGAAACTCGCGGATCGCGAGCGCTTCGATGCGCGCATCCTCGAACAGGCCGATCAGGAACATCTGCGCCGGATTCAACTGCTCGGCCGAAAGCGGCTTCGTCGTATACACCAGGTGCGCCGCCGCGTGCGCCGCGGCGGCGCGATACAGCTCGCGCCCGGAAATCCCGTCGTAGTCGTCATAGGCGTCCGGCAGATGGATCACGCGCTGCTCGATGTAAGGTCGGTAGCCTTCGCGGCGCTCATAGTCGCCCGAGGTCGGGCGCAGGAAGAAATCCCGCCCCCAGAGCGCGCGCAGGTAGAAGTTCAGCCGCCGCTGACTGTCCACGAACAACGTGCCGCGCCGCTCCTGCTGCAACACCGCGAGGCTGTCGGCGGATTTGAGGTCGAAGTAGGCGACCTGCGCCTCGAAGTCGCGCGCGTGCGCCTGCGCGCCCCACAGCGCCCAGCGCCGCAGGCCCCCAAGCGTGAGCTTGCCGAACAGCTCGTCGAGTTGCGCGAGCAGCGGGCGCAGACCGCGCGGGGCCTTGGCCGAGAGTTGATGAATAAGATTGAGATAGCCGCGCAGCAGCTCGGCATCGCCGAGG
>MFSU01000019.1:13807-14027 GCA_001785115.1 Candidatus Muproteobacteria bacterium RBG_16_65_34 | reverse complement strand
CCGAACAGCGTCCACCCCCAGGCACCGCGCAGCGTGACCAGGGTGAACGGTGTATAGCTGCCGGCGATGAGCAGATAGATCGCGTGGTGGTCGAACTTCTGGAGAATGGATTTGGCGCGGCCGCGCGTGCTGTGGTAGAGCGTGGAAAAAAGGTACAGCAGAAACAGGGAGGTGCCATAAATGCTGAAGCTCGCCAGCTTCCAGGCGTCGCCCTGCCGCG
>MFSU01000019.1:4857-13680 GCA_001785115.1 Candidatus Muproteobacteria bacterium RBG_16_65_34 | reverse complement strand
AAACCGGTCTACTAGTAAAAGAGACGCACACAAATGGCGCTAACTTAAGCACATAACACTGGGCGCGCACCCAACTACCCCCTCTCCCTTGATGGGAGGCGAGGCGGAAACAGAGAAAGGTCCAGCGGACCTTGCTCCCGCCGAACGGGTGCAGATGAAGTTTCTGCGCCCAGGTGGGAATAGCCGGGGAGAGGGTGTTATAACCGTATGTTCGCACGCCGCCCCCTCTCCCCCACCCCTCTCCCGCGAGGGGAGAGGGGCTGTAGCGTGCCGAAAGGCAGTGCCGTCGGGAACTGGAAGGATTTATGCATGGCCAAGAACGATAATTCCGCGACCTTCGCGCTCGACAAGGCGCAGGTGCGCGCCACCTTCGAGCGCGCCGCGCAAAGCTACGATGCGGTGGCGGTGCTGCAACGCGAGGTCGCCGACCGCATGCTCGAGCGGCTCGAGCTCGTGAAGTTTCGCCCCGAGACCATCCTCGATGCCGGTTGCGGTACCGGCTACGGCGCGCGCGCGCTCGCGCGCCGCTATCCCCATGCACGCATCGTCGGGCTCGACATCGCCGCGGCGATGGCCGCCCGCGCGCGGGAAAAATCCGGTTGGTGGAACCGGCTCGCGCGCCGGCGGCAGCGGTTCGTCTGCGGCGATGCCGAGCGACTGCCGCTCGCCGACGGTTCCGTGGACATGGTCGTCTCCAACCTGACGCTCCAGTGGTGCCGTCCGGAGCAGACCTTCGCCGAGTTCCGGCGCGTGCTGCGTCCCGGGGGGCTTTTGATGTTCACGACCTTCGGGCCGGACACGCTCAAGGAGCTGCGCGCGGCGTGGGGCGCGGCGGACGCCTCCGTCCACGTGCACGCCTTCCTCGACATGCACGATCTCGGAGATATGCTCGTGCGCGCGCTCCTCGCCGATCCGGTCATGGACGTGGAGCGGCTGACGCTCACCTATAAGGATGCGCTCGAGGTGTTGCGCGATCTGAAGCAACTCGGGGCGCACAACGTGGCGCAAGCGCGCGCCCGCGGGCTCACCGGAAAAGAACGCTTCGCGCGCTTCAAGGTCGCCTACGAAGCGCTGGCCATCGACGGCCGCATCCCGGCGACGTATGAGGTCGTGTACGGCCACGCCTGGGCACCTTTAAAAAGGGGCGAGGGACGAGGGACGAGGGGCGAGGGTTGGAAAGCGGTATCGGTAGCCAAAAGAATCTCTTCGCCTGCCCAAGGCATAAAGGAGGGTTGAAACGTGAGTCGAGCCAAGGCCGGGACGACGCCTTTTTCCCTCGCCCCTCGTATCTCGTCCCTCGTACCTTTATGAGCGGTTGGTTCATCACCGGCACCGGCACCGACGTGGGCAAGACCTTCGTCGCCCGCGCGTTGCTTGCGGACTTGCGCGCGGCGGGCGAGGCGGCGGTGGGGATGAAGCCCGTCGCGAGCGGCTGTTACGAGGCCGCGCAAGGGTTGCGCAGCGCCGACGCCGAGGCGCTGCTCGCGGCATCGTCGGTCGCGGCGGATTACGCCGACGTGAATCCATATGCGTTCGCACCGGCGGTGGCGCCGCATCTCGCCGCCGCGGCCGTGGGCGTTGCGATCGACATCGAGAACATCGCCGCGCATTTCGCGCGGTTGCAGCGCCTCGCATCCCGGGTCGTGGTCGAAGGGGCGGGCGGCTGGCTCACGCCGCTCGATGCGCGCCGCAGCATGGCGGACATCGCGCTGCGTCTCAAGCTTCCGGTGATCCTGGTCGTCGGCCTGCGCCTCGGTTGCCTCAACCACGCGCTGCTCACGGCGCGCGCGATCCGCGCCGACGGCGCGCCGCTCGCCGGCTGGGTGGCGAACCGGCTCGACCCGGCGATGGCGCTCGTCGAGGAGAACCTCGCCACGCTCGCGGCGCGCATCGAGGCGCCGCTCCTCGGCGTGTTCCCGCACCAGTCCCCGAGAAGCGCCCCGCCCGCCGGCGCCCTCGATCTTCGCCGGTTGACGGAAATCATATAGAAAAGGGGTCGGGAGTCTTTATGTTAAAAGACTCCCGACCCCTTTTTGGGACGCTTCGCGGGAGTACAGTCGAGTATTTCGGTAAGCCGCCCTCGCAACCCCGATGCGTGCCACGGAAAAAGTGGAATGGAGAGGATTCGCAGGATTAACAGGATTAGTAAAAATAAGAACAAGCCCGAATTGTTGGTTTAATCCTGTAAATCCTGTTAATCCTGTCCATTTTTTTTTGTTCTCCGCGATCTCTGCGCCTCTGCGGTGGATTTGATGTTCCGTCAGTAGCGGAAATCCTGGAGATTCGCTTACGGCATTTTTTGAATTAATCCTGTAAATCCTGAGAAATCCTGTTAATCCTGTCTATTGTTTTTCTTCTCCGCGTTCCTTCCAGAGAGACCAGGTCGGTTGCGGCCCTCAAGGGGCATGTGTTAGCTTGCGCGCGCGATAAGCTTGTCCTGGCGGCGGAAAAATCGGCGCCGGAACAGGGCGGCCCTTCCGCGAGGCGCGGCGCTCGTCAAACGATCGGGAGAGACGCGATGTTGTCCGTGACACCTACACTGCGGCCTGCGGGCGGGTTGTCGCGGCTTGCGTGGGGCGTGTCCGGCGTGTTCGCGCCGGGCCTGGTGTCCGCGGACTACGGTCTCCCGTTCCCAAAGCCCGTCACCCCGGTTGCGGAGCGCATCCTCGAGCTTCACAACCTTGTCTTGCTCGGCTGCCTCGCCGCCTTCGCGCTCGTCTGCGGTTTCATGCTCTATTCCCTCGTCATGCACCGCAAGGGCCGCGGGTTCAAGCCCGCGCGGTTTCGGGGCCACGCGACGCTGGAGGCGCTGTGGCCCGCGGTCCCGTTCCTCGCCCTCGCGGGTGCGGCGGTGCCCGCCACCAAGGTGCTGCTTGAGGCGGCAGACGCCGGCAAGCCGCACATGACGGTGGCGATCACGGGCTATCAATGGCGATGGAAGTACGACTATCCCGTGCAGGACCTGAGCTTCTTCAGCAGCCTCGCGACGCCGCGCGAGCAGATCGAAGGCGGGGCGCCGAAGGACGAGCGCTATCTGCTCGAAGCGGACAATCCCCTGGTGCTGCCGGTCGGCCTGAAGGTGCGCTTCGTGATTACCGCGCATGACGTTATCCACGCCTGGTCGGTGCCGCAATTGGGCGTCAAGCAAGACGCGGTTCCGGGTTTTCTCGGCGAGTTCTGGGCGAGCATCGACGAGCCGGGCACCTACCGCGGCCAGTGTGCCGAGCTCTGCGGCGTGGGTCACGGATACATGCCCATCGTGGTGCAGGCCGTCACGCAGGAGGAGTTCGACCTGTGGGTGAGCGGGCAGAAGAGCAACGCGACCGTCGCCGCGCGCAAAGGTCCCGGCACCAACGCCGCCGGCGCGCCGCGTCTATAAGGATCGGGGAATGCGCAAACTATCGAAAGCGATCGCGCGTCGGGACGTTCAGTCGATCGGGCTGCTTCGCTGGCTCACCGCGACCGGCCACAAGGACATCGGCACGCTGTATCTCGTGTTCGCGCTCGCCATGCTCTTCATCGGCGGGGCGATGGCGCTTTGGCTCCGCGCCGAGCTGTTTGCGCCGGGGCTTCGGCTCATGGGTCCGCACGTTTACAACCAACTGCTGACGCTCCACGCGCTCATCATGATCTTCGGCGCGGTCCTGCCCGCGCTCTCGGGCCTCGCGAGCTGGCAGATCCCGCTGATGATCGGCGCGCCCGACATGGCGTTCCCGCGCGTGAATGCCCTGGGCTTCTGGCTGCTGCCGTTCGCGTGCGCGCTCCTGCTCGCGACCCTGTTCCTGCAGGCAAGCGGCGGGGCGCCGGCCGCGGGCTGGACGTTTTATCCGCCGCTCTCGATGCAGGGTGGCCTCGGCGCCGATCTCGCGATCCTCGCGGTCCTGATGCTTTGCGTCTCCGCGGCACTCACGGCGCTCAACGCGGTCGCGACGGTTTTCGGTCTGCGCGCGAGCGGCATGACCCTCGTGCGGCTGCCGATGTTCGTATGGACCTGGCTCGTCGCGGCGTTTCTGCTGCTCGTCGCCGCGCCGGCGCTCGCGGGGGCATTGCTGCTCCAGCTCGGCGATCGCCATTTCGGCACGCAGTTTTTCGACGCCGCCGGCGGCGGCGACCCGAGGTTTGCGCAGCACCTGTTCTGGTTCTTCGGGAATTCCGCGGAATATATCCTGATCCTGCCGGCGGTCGGCATCGTCTCGCAGATCCTCCCGACGTTCGCGCGCAAGCCCCTGTTCGGTCACGTCTCGACGGCGCTCGCCGTCTTCGCGGCGGCGTGCCTGGCGCTCATCGGCTGGGGCAGCCACATGGTCGCCACGGGGCTGCCGCCCGCGGGCGCGCTCTTCTTTATGTACGGCGCGATGCTCGCCGCCGTCCCGGCGAGTGTCGTGGTGTTCAACTGGATCGCCACGCTGTGGCGCGGGAGCCTGAGCTTCGAGACGCCGATGCTGTTCGCGCTCGCCTTCGTGCTCGAGTTCACCCTCGGTGGCCTCGCGGGCCTCGTGCTCGCCCTGGCCCCGCTCGATCTCCAGCACCACGATACCCAGTCGGTGGTGGCGCACGCCCACACGATGCTGGTGTCCGGCGCGCTCTTCGCCATCCTGGGCGGCGCGTACTACTGGCTGCCCCGATGGACCGGCCGCCGGTACGATGAGCGTCTCGGGAAGCTGCATTTCTGGCTGAGTCTGCTCGGCGCGAACCTCGCGTTCCTGCCGCAGTACTGGCTGGGCGCGGCCGGCATGTCGCGGCGCATCCCGGACTATGCACTGCAATTCACCGAGCCCAACCGGTGGTCGACGGTCGGCGCGTTTCTCCTGGGGCTGGCGCAGTTGATCTTTCTCTATGTCGTGGTGCGGACGGTGCGCGGAGGCCGCAAGGCCGATGTGAGATTCTGGGAAGGCGCGCGCGGTCTGGAGTGGACGCAGCGTTCGGCGCCGCGTGGGTTCGGCGCCGGGCCGAGGACCAGGTCACCGAACCCATGAGCCGAATCGAGAAGGGGGGTTGAGGATGTCCGCGGCGGACGGTGGCTATTATGTGCCCAAACCGACTTCCTGGCCGTTCTTGGTCGCGGGGGGCCTGTGTGTGGCGGCGCTCGGTGCCGTGCTCGCGCTCAACGGCCTCAAGCCCGGGACCTGGATCGCGGCGTTCGGCGCGGCGGTTCTCGCGGTCTTTGTGTTCCGCTGGTTCGCCCGGGTGATCGGCGAGGCCGAGGCCGGGGTCTACACCCCGCAGGCCGAGCGCGCGTTTCGCTGGGCCATGGCCGGGTTTCTCCTGACCCAGGTCGCGCTCTTTGCCGTGCTCTTCGCCGCGCTGCTCTATGCGCGCCGCTACGCGCTGCCGTGGATCGCCGCGAACGAGTTGCTTTGGCCCGGCTTCGACGCCGTCTGGCCCAGCGCTGGCCCCAACGGTCCCGTGGCCTTGGAGCCGGGCATGCTCCCGGGGCCGAATCAGTTCGCGCCTCTGGCGGTGGGGGACATCCCGGCGCTGAATACGCTGATCCTGTTCGCCTCCGGCATACTGGCGACCTGGGCGTATCGGGGGCTGCTGCGGGAGAATCGTGCCCAGCTTCTCACGGGCCTGTTCCTCACGATCGCGTGCGGCCTCGGCTTTCTGGCGCTCCAGGCCTATAGTCACGTTCTAGCCTACGCCGAGTTCGCGCTGACGCTCAAGACGGGCATCTACGGCGCGACCTTCTTTGCGTTGACGGGATTTCACGCCCTGCAAGCGCTCATCGCCGTGATCGCGCTCGCCGTGGCCCTGACGCGCGCATTCAAGGGCCAGTTCCAGGCGGATCGCCGCTTCGGCCTCGAGGCGGCGGTCTGGTACTGGCACTTCGTCGACGCGGCGTGGCTGTTTCTGTTCGTGTTTGTCTATTGGCTGTAACACGCGGCTGTCAGCCATTCGACATCAGCCGTCAGCTATCAGCTATCAGCTATCAGCTTTAAGCTTTAAGCTTGGGCGCTCCGAACCGACGGCGCGCGTGCACTATACTTGGAGGCAGAAAAACGCATGGACCCCGCGGTTGCGGGTTGCGCGGTCCATCGAAGGGAGCACACCCTGTGAAACGCCGTTTCCGGCCGGCGCCGATCCTCGGCTTGGCGCTCCTGTTGCTGCTGCCGCTGTTTCTGGTGCAGGGGTTCTGGCAACTGCAACGCGCGGAGGAGAAGCGCCGGCTCCAGGAGGAATACGATCGGCGCGCGACCGCGCCGGTCATGCGGGTCGAGCCGCGCTTGCAACAGGCGGAGGATCTGCGTTTCCACCGCGTCGTTGCCCGCGGCTATTACGACGCGCGCAACCAGGTGCTGATCGGCAATCGCGTGCATGCGGGCCGGGTCGGTTATCACGTGATTACGCCGCTCAGGATCGAGGGTGGGGAGGTGCGGGTGCTGGTCAACCGCGGCTGGGTACCGCAGCGCGAGGACGGCGCGCCACCCCCGATCGACGTGCCCGCGGGCCTGGTGGAGGCGGGGGGCATCGCCACCGCGCCGGCGGAGAAGCCGCTCACGCTCGGCTGGACCCGGTCGCGCGGCGCGCTGACCGTCTGGCCGCACCTGGACATGCGCCGCTACGCCGAGCTCGCGCCATTTGCGGTGCAGCCGGTGCTGATCCTGCTGAACCCGGGAAGCCCGGGCGGGTTCGCGCGCGAGTGGTCGCGGCTCGATGCCGGCATCGCCATGCACGAGGGCTACGCCTATCAGTGGTTCGTCCTGGCGGGCGTGCTGTTGGTTGTCTATCTTGTTATCACCCTGCGCCGCGCCGAACGCGACGACCGAACCAGCGAGAACGAGAAATGATGCGGTGTATCGACATCTGCGCGCACCGGCCCGGCGCCTGTGCGCGGCGTGTATAGGCCGATGCTGAGCCGAAGCCGTCACGCCAAATTCTTCCGCCTGGCGCTCTACGCCGCGCTGCTCGCCTACGTCTCGGTGCTCTTCGCGGCCTACACGCGCCTCTCGCAGGCGGGCCTGGGCTGCCCCGACTGGCCGGGCTGCTACGGCAAGCTGTTCGCGCCGCTCACGGCGCAGGATCTCCAGGCGGCGCCGCTCGAGCCGCCCAAGCCGGAGGACCGCGCCTGGAAGGAGATGGTGCAGCGCTACATCGCCGGCGCCATGGGGCTGATGATGATCCGGCTTGCCGCGCTCGGCTGGCGACTCAAGAAGCACAAGCGCAGCCAGCAGGTGTTGATCCCCGCGACGGTGCTGGTTCTCGTGTTCGCCCTCACCTTGGCGGGGCTGCTCACCATGGGCAAGCAGTTCAAGCCGCTGGTCATGATGATGCAGCTCCTCGGGGGGATGACCATCCTGGCGCTGCTCTGGTGGATCGCGATGCGCGAGCAGCGCTTCTGGCGCTCGGTGGCCCCGAGCCGCACGGCGCGCTCGCTGCGCCCGCGTGTCGTGATCGCGCTCGCGCTGGTGGCGTTCCAGATCGTGCTCGGCGGCTGGTCCATGGTCAATTACGCCGGCCTCGCCTGCCCGGATTTCCCCACCTGCCAGGGGGTCTGGTGGCCGGAGATGGATTTTCTCGATGCCTTCGCCCTCTGGCGCGATGTGGGCCTCGACTACGAGGGCGGCCTGCTCAACCTGCTCGGGGCCACGGCCGTCCACATGGCGCACCGCGTCGGGGCGCTCATCACCCTGCTCTACGTCGGCTGGCTCGCCCTGCGGGTGCTGCGGGTGGGTTTTGAGGAGAGCCTCTGCCGGTACGGCATGCTGGTTCTGGCGATACTCCTGGCGGAGAGCGCGCTCGGCGTGGTGGAGGTGGTCGCGCACCTGCCCCTGGCGGTGGCGGTGGCGCACCACGGGATGGCGGCGCTCTTGCTCTTGAGCCTTGTCACCCTTTACCATGTCGTCCGGCCGCCGCGTACCCCATAGGCCTCGGACGAGAATAACCATGAAAACCGCACCCACCGCCCTTACCTCGACGCGTCGCCCTTTCGCCGTTCTGGCGCGCGAATACTTCGAGCTCACCAAACCGCGCGTCGTGGCGCTGATCGTGTTCACGGCGGTCGTGGGCATGTTCCTGTCCGTGCCCTCGGGGATGCCGCTCGGGCTGTTCGTCTACGGCACGCTCGGGATCGCGCTCGCCGCCGGCTCCGCCGCGGCCTTCAACCACGTGCTCGACCGAAACTTCGACGCCGAGATGACGCGTACGCGCGGCCGGCCGCTGCCGACCGGGCAACTCACGGCGCGCGAGGCGCTCGTCTTCGCCTTCATCGTGGGCGCGGTCTCGATGACGCTGCTGGTGCTCCAGGTCAACGCCCTTACGGCGCTGTTGACGTTCCTCTCCCTGATCGGCTACTCGGTCATCTATACCGTCTACTTGAAGCACACCACGCCGCAGAACATCGTGATCGGCGGCGCCGCCGGCGCCGCGCCCCCGATCCTCGGCTGGAGCGCGATCACCGGCGAGGTGACGAGCGACGCGGTGCTGCTGTTCCTCATCATCTTCCTGTGGACGCCGCCGCATTTCTGGGCGCTCGCGCTCTACCGCGAGAAGGAGTACGCCAAGGCCGGCATCCCGATGCTGCCGGTGATCTACGGACGCGCCTACACCCAGCTCCAGATCCTGCTGTACACGATCCTGCTCGCCGCGGTGAGCCTCGCGCCGTTCGCCACCGGCATGAGCGGCTGGCTCTATCTCGCGGGCGCGGTAGTCCTGAACGTCGGGTTCCTGAAGTACTCCTGGCGGCTGTACCGGAATTACAGCGACACGCTCGCGCGCCAGACCTTCCGCTATTCGATCAACTATCTCGCGGCGATGTTCGCGCTGCTGCTGCTCGACCATTACCGCATCTTCATCCGCGAGGCGTTGCAGTCGGCCCTATATTAG
>MFSU01000019.1:0-4848 GCA_001785115.1 Candidatus Muproteobacteria bacterium RBG_16_65_34 | reverse complement strand
ACCTTCCGCTATTCGATCAACTATCTCGCGGCGATGTTCGCGCTGCTGCTGCTCGACCATTACCGCATCTTCATCCGCGAGGCGTTGCAGTCGGCGTTGTATTGATGATTTGCAAAAAAAGCGAATGGACAGGATTAACAGGATTTTTCAGGATTAACAGGATTAAGAACTTTCCGAAGAAGCTCTGGAAATAATCCTGCGAATCCTGAGCAGCTTGTTCATTTTGTAGATTCTTCTTTTTTGTGATGTTCCCCATGGTTCGCGCAACTCGCTATCTCCGTTATCTCATCGCCTCGTTGCTCGTCTTGCTGCTCGCCGCCTGTACGCAGGCGCCGCCCAAGTTCAAGGGACTGGATCTGAGTCAGGTGGACTGGGGCGGGGACTTCGAGCTCACCGCGCACACCGGCAAGCGCGTGAAGGCCTCCGAGTTCCGCGGCAAGGTGCTCATTCTGTTCTTCGGCTACACCCACTGCCCGGACATCTGCGTGCCCACGCTCGCCAAGCTCGCCGCGGTCGTGAAGCGCCTGGGCGCGGACGCCGAGCGGGTGCAGGTCGTTTTTGTCACCGTGGACCCGCAGCACGACACCCCGGCGCAGCTCGCGCCGTTCGTGGCGAACTTCCATCCGTCGTTCATCGGCCTGACCGGCACGGCGCAGGAGATCGCCGCGGTCGCGAGCGATTACAAAATCGCCTATCAAAAAGCGGCGACGGGACACGGCCTCAAGGGCGCCCCGCAACACGAGCTGATCGAGCACTTCGGCGGCGTCCTCATCAAGGACGCCCAGGGCAAGCTGCGCCTGCTCTACGCGCTCGAGCACACCGACGCGGATATCGAGCACGACGTGCGGCTGCTGCTGAAAGCAAAGAGCTGAGTCGCGCCGGCGCCGCGTGCCGCCTTGTAGCCCGGGATCGGTTCTTCTACCATGCCGGTATGCTCTCCATCGCCGATCCCGCGCCGGAGTTCAGTCTTCCCGGGACATTCCGCGACGCGGTGCAACCCTACACGCTGCGCGCGGCGCGCGGCCGCTGGCTCGTGCTGTTCTTCTATCCCGCGGATTTCACCTTCGTCTGTCCGACCGAGGTCAGCGGCTTCAGCCGGCTCGCCCCGGAGTTCCGCGCCGAGGACGCGCAGATCTACGGCGTGAGCGTGGACCCCGTCGAGAGCCACCGCGCCTGGGCCAAGGAGCTGGGCGGCATCGACTACCCGCTGCTGGGCGACGCGGACAAGACCGTCTCCCGCGCCTACCACGTGCTGCATCCCCGGGACGAGGTCGCGATCCGTGCCACCTTCCTCATCGATCCCCAGGGCCTCATCCAGTACAGCGCCGCCTGCAACATGAACGTCGGCCGCAGCGTCGAGGAGACGCTGCGGGTGCTCAAGGCGCTGCGCACCGGCAGGCTCTGTCCCGCCGACTGGCGTCCGGGCGATCCCACCGGCGATCTTTCGGGTAAGTACTGAACCTAGAAAAAGCAGTCAACCGCAGATGAACGCAGATAAACGCGGATATTCAAAGCGCCGCCGGCATTCGCCAGCCCACCGAAAGGGTGAATGGCTTCGGTGCATCAACCTAAAAACGGCGATTGCATCCGCAGATTACGCAGATTTCCGCAGATTTTTAAGAATGGGCGCGCTCCTTCTCTCACCATATGGGTGCGCCAGGCAGTCATTCAAACCAAATGATTCAATTGCGTTAATCTGCGAAATCTGCGGACAACTGCTTTTTCCAGGACCAATGACACGATTCATTTGCGTCAATCTGCGTTCATCTGCGGTTAAACGCCGTTTTTAGTCTGAAGGAACATGCCGACCCTGCCCACGGAGGAGAAGCGCCGGAGAATCGAGGCCAAGGGACGCATCCGCGAGTTCGTCTTCGGCATCCAGGACGGGTTGATCTCCACGGTCGGACTCATGGCCGGCATGCAGGCCGCGGGCTCGAGCCGGTTCGTCATCCTCATGGCCGGCTCGGCCGCGGTGCTCTCGGGCGCTTTTTCCATGGCCGCGGGGGCGTACCTCTCCTCCAAGGCGGAGAAGGAGATCTTCGATCACGAGCTTGAGAAAGAGGCGCGCTTCGTCGAGCGCGAGCCTTATCTCGCGCAGGAGGGGCTGCTCGAGTCGCTGCACCGCGAGGGCCTCGCGCGCGAGGCGAGCTACCGCATCGTCAAGCTCCTGCACGAGCAGAAGTCGGTCTTCATCGCCACCTTTCAGGAAAAGGTGCTGGGGCTCGGCAGCGCCGACGTCTCCAACCCGGTCAAGGCCGCGGTCGTGATGGCGTTCTCCTTCATCGTGGGCGGAGTGATTCCGCTCGCGCCGTTTGTCGTGCTGCCGCTCGGCACGGCATTGATCGTCGCGGTCGCGCTTGCGGGCGCGGTGCTGTTCGGTGTGGGGTTATTCAAGGGCCGGCTCGCCGGCCAGTCTCCGTGGCGCGCCGGCATGGAGTTCCTTGCGATCGCACTCGTCGCCGCCGGCATCGGCTACGCCGTCGGTCAGATCATCGAGTACTTCGCCGGTGCGCCGCTGCCGGCCGTCTGAATGGTGAGAGAAGGAGCGTCAGTAACATTCCTAGAATCTGCGGAAATCTGCGTAATCTGCGGATGCCATCGCCGTTTTTAGGATTATGAGCCGCGCGCCGGCCCGATCGAAGTGAGGCGGTCGACGATCAGGCCGTGGAAGCGCTCGGCGTCCGCCTCGAAGCGCCAGCCCAGATGCGCGCGGCAGTGCGCGCACACCGCGATCCGCCAGGCGTAGCCCTGAAACCAGGTGTATTCGATCGTGGCCGCACCCACGGCGGCGCAGCCCGCGGCGTCGCGGAAGCAGCCGATGCGGAAGCTCAAGCCGTGGGGATTGGCGCAGCGGTGCTCGTGCCCGCCCGCCACCGCGATGCGCTCATCCTGGTGCGTGACCGGCTGCTTGCAGGCGGCGCAGAAAAGGCGCTTCTCCCGTTCTTCCTTGGGCTGGGCCTGGGCGAGTTGCGATTGCCGGCGTTCCGCCTCGCGGTGCGGATCGAAGAAGAGCAGGACGGGCAGGGTCGTATCCACCGGAATTCTTCCATATAGAATCGCGCTCCCCGGCGCCCGCACGCATGCAAGACGTCAAGGCCGCCAGGCGAACAGATATTTATCCGCAGATTACGCAGATTTGCGCAGATTAGTCTTGCCGCCGGATACGTCTGCGTAATCTGCGGATGACCCAAGCGGTCAACAGCGCCAAGTGAATAAATAATATACCCGATTCCGCGGCGCCCCGGCGAAGGCCGCTGTCTTCGCGGCGGATCTTGTGGTTAATTAACGTTCCTCGATCACCGTACCCGGTGCGCGATGCCGCGACTGACGAAAAGACGCTCTCATAAGATCGGCCTGCCGCCCGGCACGCCGGTGCACATCGGCGAAAAGAAGGCCGAGACCACCCGCATCCTGCTGCTGCGCTACGACGCGGGCCGCGTGGTCGAGCAGGAGCTTGCCGACGTGACGGACTGCGCGGCGCTGCGCGCGGAAGGCGGCGTTACCTGGGTGCACGTCACCGGCGTGCACGACGTGGAGCTGCTCGGGCGGCTCGGCCGGTGCTTCGGGCTGCATCCGCTCGTGCTCGAGGACATTTCCAACACCGACCAGCGCCCCAAGATCGAGGACTACGGCGACACCCTTTACATCGTGCTCAAGATGCTGCACGACGGTGCCGGACCGCGGGAGATCGCGGCCGAGCAGGTGAGCGTGATTCTGGGGAAGGACTTCGTGCTTTCCTTCGAGGAGGCCGAGCCCACGGTCTTCGAGCACGTGCGCGGCCGCCTGCGCAGCGACCGCGCCCACATCCGTTCCCAGGGTGCCGATTACCTCGCCTACAGCCTGCTCGACGCGGTCGTGGACAACTACTTCGCGGTGCTGGAGCGGATCGGGGAGCGGATCGAGCAGTTGCAGGAAGACTTGGCGGGGAACCCGACGCGCCAGACGCAACTGGCGCTGCATCGCCTGCGCCACGAGATGGTACTGCTGCGCAAGTCGGTGTGGCCCCTGCGCGAGGTGCTCGGCGGCCTCGAGCGCGGGCGTTCGGCGCTCGTCCGCGCGGGCACGCTCGTATACCTGCGCGATGTCTACGACCACGCGGTGCACGCCATCGACACCGTGGAGACCTTCCGCGATACGCTCGCCTACATGCTCGATATCTATCTCATGAGCCTGAGCAACCGCATGAACGAGATCATGAAGGTGCTGACCATCGTGGCCACGGTGTTCATCCCGCTGTCCTTCATCGCGGGTGTCTACGGGATGAACTTCAGGCACATGCCCGAGTTGGAGTGGGTCTGGGGGTATCCCGCGGTGCTGCTGCTGATGCTCGGCGCGGCCGCGGGAATGCTCGCCTTTTTCCGCCGGAAGAAATGGCTGTAGCGCGGCGCGCGCGGTTTCAGGCCTCGACGGTCGGGAGCTTTGCCACCGTGAACCAGAACTCCTTGATGTTTTTGACGATCCGGAGGAACCGATCGAGGTCCACCGGCTTGTTCACGTAGCAGTTGGCGTGCAGGTCGTAGCTTTTCAGGATGTCGCCTTCGTCGCGGGATGTCGTGAGCACGACCACGGGGATCATACGAAGATGCGGATCCTGTTTGATCTCGGCCAGCACCTCGCGGCCGTCCTTTTTCGGTAGATTGAGATCGAGAAGGATGAGATCGGGATGCGGCGCATCCGCGTACGGCCCGTTCCGGCGCAGAAAATCCAGTGCCGCCTGGCCGTCGTTGACGACCATGAGCCGGTTGGCGATCTCCGTTTCCCTAAGGGCCTCCTCGGTAAGGCGCACGTCTCCGGGGTTGTCCTCCACGAGCAGGATCGTGATCGGCCTGTGGGTCGTTTCGGTTCTCA